>NZ_JBKOTX010000022.1:0-49122 GCF_047086965.1 Roseovarius halophilus (ex Wu et al. 2025)
GCGCGCCCCACGCCGGGATAAAGTCGGGCGGGTGGGAGAATAACGGTTTGGGGCGGGGGGGGGGGGGCCCCCCCCCCCACGCCGGATGTGATGTACTCGTTGGCCTACAAGGCGGATGCCGACTGGAACGAAAGCCGCTGGAAGAACGAACGCTTCAACGAGCTGCTGCTTCAGGCCAAGTCCGAACTGGACGATGGCCTGCGGGCGGAAATGTACCGCGAGATGGCGATGCTGGCCCGGAATGACGGCGGCACGATCATCCCGATGTTCAACAACTTCGTTTACGCGCGGCGCAACAACGTCATGCGCGGTGACAGCCTTGCCGCGAGTTGGGAGCTCGACGGTGCGCGCGCACCGAGCCGCTGGTGGTTTGCCGGCTGAGCGGCAAGAAAAGGCCCGGCGCGCGACCGCGCCGGGTCACTGCCGTTGACCGGGTGATCCCGGTCCGGAAAAGGGGGCAACGAAAACACGAACGCACTTCATCAACCTGCTTACGATTTCAATAACTTGGCGCGCAGGGCGCGATAAACTGAAGCAGGTGCTCTTGGCTCCGACGAGCCTTGGGACAAATCACCTCAGGGTAATCTCAGGGAGACATCATGACGAAAATCAAGGATCAGGGTCTGGTAGACCGGGTGGTGGCAGCAGCACGCGAGGGCAAGATATCCCGCCGCTCCTTCATGAACTATTCGCTGGCGGCGGGGATGACAACCTCGGCGGCAACCGGGCTGTGGAGCAGCTCGGCACAGGCGCAGCCTTCACGCGGCGGGCGTTTCCGTCTTGGCGCGCACGACGGCAACACGTCGGACAGCCACGATCCGGGGACCTACGTCACCTATTCGATGATCATGCTCATCCACACATTCCGCAGCTACCTCACGCTGATCGAGCCCGACGGGTCGCTCGGGCCGGACGTGGCAACGGAATGGTCGGCAAGCCCCGATGCGACGGAATGGACCTTCAGGCTGAATGACAGGGCGACGTTCCACAGCGGCAAGAAGGTCACGGCGAATGACGTTGTCGCGTCGCTGAACCACCACCGCGGGGACGATTCGACCTCGGCGGCGAAAGCGCTCCTGTCGGATGTGGAGGACATCGTCGACAACGGCGACCACTCGGTGACGCTGAAGATGGCGACCGGCAACGCCGACCTGCCATGGCTGATGACGGATTATCACTTCGCCATCTGCCCCGCGAACGACGACGGCAGCATCGACTGGCAATCGGGCGACGGCTGCGGCCCCTACCGGTTGGTCGAGACGGAGTTCGGCGTGCGCTATCATCTGCAGCGCCACGATGGCTGGCACCTTGACGGCGCCTATTTCGACGAGGTCACGATCATCGTGTTGAACGACCCGAACGCGCGTCAGACCGCGCTGGTGACGGGTGACGTGGACGCGGTGACGCAGCTCGAACTCAAGACGCTTGCCCTGCTGGAGCGCGACCCGAACATCGAGATCGACAACGTGCCGTCGGCCTCGGCGATCACGATGCCGATGTTCTGCGATGTCGCGCCGTTCGACAACGTCGATGTGCGCAACGCCATAAAGCTGTCGATGAACCGCGACGAGGTGATCGAGAAGATCGTGTTCGGCGCGGCGACCAAGGGCAATGATTTCCACCATTCGCCGGCGATGCCCTACTGGCCCGATGACATCCCGCAGCGGGAATATGACCCGGACCAGGCGAAATCTCTGCTCAAGAAGGCTGGCGCAGAAGGCTTGTCGGTGGAGCTCAAGGTGGCCGACTCGGTGTTCTCCGGGGCGGTGGACATGTGCGTGCTCTTCGCGGAACAGGCCAAGGCGTCCGGCATCGACATCAAGGTGAGCCGGGTGCCCAGCGACGGGTATTATTCCGACGTCTGGCTGAAGGACCCGTGGTGCGTGGTTCAGTGGGGCGCGCGCCCGACACCGGACGTGATGTATTCGCTGGCCTACAAGGCGGACGCGTCGTGGAACGAAAGCCATTGGCAGAACGAGCGTTTCAACGAGCTTCTGCTTCAGGCGAAATCCGAGTTGGACGACGCGGAACGCGCCGAGATGTACCGCGAGATGGCGATGCTGGCGCGGAATGACGGGGGCACGCTGATCCCGTTCTTCTCGAATTTCGTGTATGCGCGGCGCAGCAACGTCAAGCACGGCCCGGATCTGGCGGCAAGCTGGCAGATGGACGGTGCGCGTGCGGCGAGCCGCTGGTGGTTCGGGTAAACGTGTTTTGCAGGACGGGTCCGGCGCGGCGGCGCCGGACCTTCACCGCCCGGTCGGTGCAGATTTCTTCCCATCTCATCACCGGGGCCACCAGTCGGGGTGGGCACTGCCAGACGAGCGCAGCGCCCTGACCCGCAAGAAAAACTGTTAAGCTGACCGCGCATGGGACATCGCGGCACGGTCGGGTTCAACAGCAGGAGGGACAAATGGGAGACATACTGGGGCTGATCGCGAGACGGCTCGGGCTTGGGGCGATCATTCTTCTGGTCATCTCGGTCATCATCTTTTTCATGGTCGAATTGTTGCCGGGCGACATCGCGACGGCCGTGCTCGGGCAGGGCGCCACCGAAGAGAACGTCGCCGCCCTGCGCAAGGAAATGGGGCTCGATCAGCCCGCGATCCTTCGCTACCTCGATTGGTTGAGCGGTGCGATCTTCTTCGACTTCGGCAATTCGATCGTCACCGGGGAAAGCGTGGCCAACACGATCAGCGACCGTTTCATGAACACGCTGTTCCTGGCGGCGTACGCGGCCGTGATCGCGGTGCCGTTCGCCATCATCCTCGGCATCATCGTCGCGCTGCTGCGCAACTCGATCTTCGACCGCGTGGCGAACGTCGTGACGTTGACCTCGATCTCGAGCCCGGAATTCTTCCTCGGGTACATCCTAATCCTCTATTTTGCGGTCAAGTGGGGCATGTTCCCCGCGATTTCGAGCCTGAGCGAGGACATGACGATCGGGGAGCTTCTGTCCCGCACCTTCCTGCCGGCGCTCACGCTGGTTCTCGTGGTGACGGCGCACATGATGCGCATGACGCGGGCCGCGATCATCAACCTGCTGGCATCGCCCTATATCGAGATGGCGCGGCTGAAAGGGGCGCCGCCGTGGCGGGTGATCGTCAAGCACGCCCTGCCGAATGCCTGGGCGCCGATCATCAACGTCGTGGCGCTCAACCTCGCGTACCTGATCACGGGCGTCGTGCTGGTCGAGGTCGTCTTCGTCTATCCCGGCATCGGGCAGGCACTCGTTGACGCCGTGAGCAAGCGTGACTTCCCGGTTGTTCAGGCCTGCTGCCTGATCTTCGCCGCCACCTTCATCCTGCTGAACCTGGCTGCGGATGTTGGCGCGATCCTGACCAATCCGCGTTTGCGGCATCCGAAGTAAGGGGGTGGACAGATGAGTATCTCAGTCTTCATATTCGGCTACTACACGGTTCTGTTGGCCGCCTCCTGCGTCGCGGCGTATCTGAACAAGCGTTCGGTCTTCATGCTGCTGTTCTCGCTCACGCTGGTGTCCTTCATCCTGGGGATCGTCGGCGGCGTCGGGGCGCTGCAGACGGTGGCGGCGATTGCCGGCCTGCTGGCGCTGGCCGGCATGGTTTCCTACGGGTTCAAGGAATTCCTGATCGCCATGTCCTCCGAAGAGATGGCCAAGGAATTGCGCACCGCGCCCCTGACAGCCGCATTCGGCATGTTCGTCATCTTCACCTACGTGATCATGGGTATCTTCGCACCGCTGATCGCGCCGCATGGCGAGGCGGAGGTGATCGCCTCGGCGTTTGCGCCGCGGGACGAAAACATGCTGCTCGGGGCCGACCAGCTGGGCCGCGACATCTTCAGCCGGATCATCTACGGCACGCGCAACTCGGTCGGGTTGGCGCTGGCCGCAACGGTCGCGGCCTTCGTCCTCGGCGCGCTTGCCGGGCTGCTGGCCGCCACCAAGGGCGGCTGGTTCGACCAGTTCATGGGTCGGCTCGCCGATGTGATCATGTCGATCCCGTCGCTGATCTTCGCGCTTCTGATGCTGTCGATCTTCGGGCCCGATATAAGCGTCATCATCATTGCGGTCGCGATCATCTATGCGCCCCGAGTTTTCCGCCTGACCCGCGCGGTCGCCGGCAACATCGTGGTGATGGACTATATCGAGGCGGCGAAGCTGCGCGGGGAAGGCACGTGGTACCTGATCCGCCGCGAAATCCTGCCCAACTCCACCGCGCCGCTGATCGCGGAGTTCGGGCTGGAATTCTGCTTCGTGTTCCTGCTGGTGGCGGGGCTTTCGTTCCTCGGCCTTGGCATCCAGCCGCCCACGGCGGACTGGGGCTCGATGGTGCGCGAGAACGCGACGCTGATTTCGTTCGGGGATATCACGCCCCTGATTCCCGCGGCTGCCATCGCGCTGCTGACCGTGTCGGTCAACTTCGTGGTGGACTGGATGCTGTGGCGGTCCTCCGGCCTCAAGGAGACATAAGATGGCAAAGAAGTTCAAGGAAAGTGACATCCTGCTGGAGGTCAAGGATCTCCAGATCCAGGGGTACTCGGACGAAACGTGGGTCGACATCATCAAGGGTGTAGACCTGACCCTCCATCGCGGGGAGGTGATGGGCCTGATCGGGGAATCCGGCGCCGGCAAATCGACGATCGGCGCGGCCGCCATGGGCTATGCCCGCGACGGCACGCGGATATCCGGCGGGTCGATCGAGTTCGACGGGATGGAGCTGACAACCGCCAGCGAAGCCGAAAAGCGCGCGCTGCGCGGGAACCGCATCGCCTATGTCGCGCAATCGGCGGCTGCATCATTCAACCCGGCACACAAACTGATTGACCAGCACACCGAGGCGCCGGTCCAGTACCGGTTGAAAAAGCGGCTGGAAGCACAGGAAGACGCGGTGGACCTTTACAACCGCCTGCGGCTTCCCAATCCAGACGAGATCGGCTTTCGCTATCCCCACCAGGTTTCGGGCGGACAATTGCAGCGGGCGATGACCGCAATGGCGATGTCCTGCCGGCCGGACCTGATCATCTTCGACGAGCCGACGACAGCGCTTGACGTGACCACGCAGATCGAGGTTCTGGCGGCGATCCGTGATATCGTGGACCAGTTCAACACCGCGGCCATCTACATCACGCATGATTTGGCGGTCGTGGCGCAGATGGCTGACACGATCAAGGTCCTGCTGAGGGGAGAAGAGGTCGAGGAAGCGCCGACGAAGGAGATGCTGGACAATCCGCAGGAGGATTACACCAAGTCCCTTTGGGCCGTCCGCAGCTTCAAGCGGCCCCAGAAATCGCGGCCGACCGACGGGTCCCCCCCCCTCATTTCGGTCAAGAACGTCGATGCCTCCTACACCGGCGGTGAGAAGGTGCTCGATGATGTCAGCTTTGACATTTACGAGGGGATGACGGTCGCTGTCGTGGGCGAGTCCGGCTCGGGGAAATCCACGACGGCGCGCGTGATCACCGGCCTGCTGCCGCCCTCCAAGGGGGAAGTGCTGTTCAAGGGCGAACCTTTCCCGCCGGATTACAAGGACAGATCGAAGGAACAGCTTCGGCAGTGCCAGATGATCTACCAGATGGCCGACACGGCCTTGAACCCGAAGGTGAAGATCGCCGAGATCATAGGGCGACCGGCACAGTTCTATTCCGGGCTCAAAGGTACCGCGTTGAAGAACCGCGTGGACGAGCTGCTTGACCTCATCGAGCTTGAGCCCGCCAAATTCTACAACAGGTTCCCGCCCGAATTGTCGGGGGGGCAGAAACAGAGGATCGGGATCGCGCGGGCATTGGCTGCCGAGCCCAGCTTCATCATTTGCGACGAGGTGACCTCGGCGCTTGACCAGTTGGTTGCCGAAGGCATCCTAAGACTTCTGGACCGGCTGCAGAACGAGTTGAACCTTGCCTACATGTTCATCACGCATGACTTGGCGACTGTTCGGTCGATCGCTGACGAGGTGGTTGTCATGCAGCACGGCAAAGTCGTGGATCAGGGGGCGAAGGACAAGATGTTCACGCCGCCGCACCACCCCTATACCGACCTGTTGCTGAGCTCCGTGCCCGAAATGGATCCGGAGTGGCTGTCAACCTTGCTGGAAGAGAGGGGGGTCGACAACGTTGGTGACGCGGCCACCTCGAAGATTGACCCGGAAGACGAAAAGGTCGAAGGCACGCAAGGCTGAAGCCCGAAAGAAAAAAACCGCGGGCGGCTGATACCGCCCGCGGTCTTCTTTTTGAGGGGTTCCGCGCGCGGACATGGCCCGGACGCGGACATCAGAGAATGGCCATCGCGCTGAATGCCATCGTTCCGACGATGATGGCGTAGAAAATCAGCACTGCCGGCCAGGATGCGCTGTGCATCCGGAGTTCGCGGTTGAGTTGGTCACGGTCCATTGCCTGCCTCCATGCGGAGAATGGGGTTCACAGGTATACAAAGAAAGGCGCCCGGCGGTTGTTTTCCCGCCCGGCGCCTGTTTTGTCGGCTGCTGTACGGGACGGTTCAGGCGGTGATCGCCATGGCGGAAAAAACCAGCGTTCCGACGATCACACCATAAAACAACACCACGGCCTGCCAGGTGGCGCTGTGCATCCGGAGTTCGCGGTTCAGTTCATCGCGGGTCATCTCGGCCTCCTGACGTCTGAAGGTTGCAATTGTAAGCGCTGAACTGCGCCTAGACCGACAAATAATGAAAAAACGTGACGGCGCAATGACCGCCTGGCCGAAAATTCATGCAATTCCGTCATACCGGATCTGGGAAAACGGCATGACTAGCGCGCATATTAAATTCTTGTTTCTGTATCAGGGCCTTACGCAGTGTGCGGCCCTGATCAGTCGCGCGCCTCCGATGGCCCCTGCAGCGGCATCGCCACGAGGTCCCCGTCCTGACGGGCCCGCATCGCCAGCGCGGCGGCGTGTGCGCCCGCCGCCGTGGTGAAATACGGGATCTTGTCGTAGAGCGCAACCGAGCGAATCTCGCGGCTGTCCTCGACGGCTTGGGCGCTTTCGGTGGTGTTCATGACAACGGCGATCTGCCCGTCCTTGAGCATGTCCACCACGTTGGGCCGGCCTTCGTAGACCTTGTTGACGACGTCACAGGCTATCTCGTGCGCGGCGAGGAAACCCGCCGTGCCCCGTGTCGCCACGAGGTCGAAACCCAACTCGACCAGCGTGCGGGCCGTGTCCACCAGCTGTTCCGTCTTGTCCTCGTCCTTGATCGAGAAGAAGACCTTGCCGCTTTCGGGCAGATGCGTGCCCGCCCCCATCTGCGCCTTGAGGAAGGCGCGGGGGAAGGACACGTCCCAGCCCATGACCTCGCCGGTGGACCGCATTTCGGGCCCGAGGATGGTATCGACCCCCGGGAAGCGGGCAAAGGGCAGCACGGCTTCCTTCACGGAGAACCATGGCATGTCGGGATCGGCCAGGGTCATCTGGTCGGCCATGGGCAGGCTGCCCGGCTTCGCGTCGGCGGGGTATGCCCCGCGATGCGGGAAGGCAGACATCTTTTCGCCCGCCATGAGCCGTGCGGCGATGGAGGCAATGGCCGAGTCGGTGGCCTTGGCCACGAAGGGGACCGTGCGCGAGGCGCGGGGATTGACCTCGATGAGGTAGATTTCGTCGTCCTTGACGGCGAATTGAACGTTCATCAGCCCGCGCACATCCAGCCCGAGGGCGAGCGCCTCGGTCTGGCGTTCGATTTCGGCCACGGTATCGCGCGACAGCGTGTAGGGTGGCAGGGAACAGGCGCTGTCGCCCGAATGGACGCCCGCCTCCTCGATGTGCTGCAGGATACCCGCGACATGCACGGTTTCACCGTCACACAGCGCGTCGACGTCACATTCGATCGCGCCGGCCAGATAGCCATCAAGCAAAACCGGGCTGTCGCCGGACACCACCACCGCCTCGGCGATATAGCGTTCGAGATGGGCCATGTCCCGCACGATTTCCATGGCACGGCCGCCAAGCACGTAGGACGGGCGAATGACAAGAGGAAAGCCTATGGACTCCGCGATGGACAATGCCTGCGCATCGGTGAAGGCCAGCCCGTTCTTCGGCTGTTTGAGGCCGAGCCGGTTGACCAGCGCCTGGAACCTTTCGCGGTCTTCGGCAAGGTCAATCGCGTCGGGGGACGTGCCGAGGATCGGGATGCCTTCGGCCTCGAGCGCATTGGCAAGTTTCAGCGGCGTTTGCCCTCCGAACTGGACGATGACGCCGTGCAGGGTGCCGTTCTCCTGCTCGATCCGCAGGACTTCCATCACGTGCTCGAATGTCAGCGGCTCGAAGTAGAGCCTGTCCGACGTGTCGTAATCTGTGCTGACGGTCTCGGGGTTGCAGTTGATCATGATGGTTTCGTAGCCCGCATCGGTAAGCGCGAAACAGGCGTGGCAACAGCAATAATCGAACTCGATGCCTTGCCCGATCCGGTTGGGGCCGCCACCGAGGATGACGACCTTCTTGCGGTCCGACGGGCGGGCTTCGCATTCCACGTCGCCCATGACGGGCGCCTCGTATGTCGAGTACATGTACGGCGTCTGCGCCTCGAATTCGGCCGCGCAGGTGTCGATCCGCTTGAACACCGCGGTGACCCCCGCCGCATGGCGGGCGCGGCGAATGTCGGCCTCGGTGAACCCCGTCAGGGCCGCCAGCCGGGCGTCGGTGAAGCCCATCGTCTTGAGCCGGCGCAGTGCCTCGGTGTCGGCGGGCAGGCCGTTTTGGCGGACGTCCTGCTCGGCATCGACGATTTCGCGAATCCGTTCAAGGAACCAAGGGTCATACTTCGTCGCCAGCTGTATCTCGTCGTTCGTCAGCCCGTGCCGCATGGCCTGCGCGATGGTGCGCATCCTGTCGGGCGTCTGCTGGCTGAGCGCCTTGATAACGGCGGCCTTGTCCGGCGCACCGTCAATCTCGACCTCGTCGAAGCCGGAGAGCCCGGTTTCCATGGAGGCGAGCGCCTTCTGCAGGGACTCGTGAATCGTCCGGCCGATCGACATGCCCTCGCCCACCGATTTCATCGCCGTGGTCAGCGTGGGTTCCGACCCCGGGAATTTCTCGAAGGCGAAGCGCGGGATCTTGGTGACGACGTAGTCGATCGTGGGCTCGAAGCTGGCCGGCGTGACCTTGGTGATATCGTTGTCGAGTTCGTCCAGCGTGTAGCCCACCGCCAGCTTGGCGGCGATCTTGGCAATGGGGAAGCCGGTCGCCTTGGAGGCCAGCGCGGAGGAGCGACTGACCCTCGGGTTCATCTCGATCACGACCATGCGGCCGTCCTCGGAGTTGATGGCCCATTGCACGTTCGAGCCGCCGGTTTCCACCCCGATTTCGCGCAGCACGGCGATGGAGCCGTTGCGCATGATCTGGTATTCCTTGTCCGTCAGCGTGAGCGCAGGCGCGACGGTGATCGAGTCGCCCGTATGCACGCCCATCGGGTCAACGTTCTCGATCGAGCAGACAATGATCGCGTTGTCCGCCTTGTCGCGAACAACCTCCATCTCGTATTCCTTCCAGCCCAGCAGGCTTTCGTCGATCAGGATCTGGCTGACCGGCGAGGCGTCGAGACCGGACTTGCAATAGTGTTCGTAATCGTCGCGGTTATAGGCCACGCCGCCGCCGGTGCCGCCCAGCGTGTAGGCGGGACGGATGATCGCGGGAAGGCCCACGTGCTCGATCGCGGCCATCGCCTCGTCCATCGAGTTCGCGATCGTGGCACGCGGGTTCTCGATGCCCAGCCGGTCCATGGCCTCGCGGAACAGCTTGCGGTCCTCGGCCATCTCGATGGCGTCGCGGTTCGCGCCGATGAGTTCGGCCCCGAACTTCTCGAGGACGCCCATGTCGGCCACTGCCAGCGCGGTGTTGAGCCCCGTTTGCCCGCCCATGGTGGGCAGCAGCGCATCGGGCTGTTCCCTTTCGATGATTTTCGCCACGACCTCGGGAGTGATCGGTTCGATGTAGGTGGCGTCGGCCAGCCCGGGATCGGTCATGATCGTCGCGGGGTTGGAATTGACGAGGATGACGCGGTATCCTTCTTCGCGCAAAGCCTTGCAGGCCTGCGCGCCGGAATAGTCGAATTCGCATGCCTGGCCGATGATGATGGGCCCCGCGCCGATGATCATGATGGACGAAATGTCAGTTCTCTTCGGCATGGTTTCCCCGTGGGCAGCGCAAATTGATGGCGTTATATCCATAGCGCGCAGGTGTGCAAGGGGGATCGGAAAACTTGCGGAAAAGGCCGCATTTGAGGGTGGCAAGACCGTCCGCGCCCACTAGAACGCTCACAAGGCGAACAGGGAACACATCAGGTGCAAATCCGATTCGATCACGGCCCCGACGGGACAGCCTGCCAGTTCGCGCAGGCCGAACGGCTGATCGCGGCCCACACACCCGCCGAGGTGCCGGCGGCCTTGGCCGCCCTCGCCGAGGCGCAGGCGGCCGGCCTCTGGCTGGCCGGCTACGCCAGTTATGAACTCGGGTACGCGCTGGAGCCGCGTCTCGGGTCCCTGATGCCGGGGCGCCGCCGGCTGCCCCTGCTGTGCTTCGGAGCCTTTGCCGGGCCCGGTGTGGCGCCGCCGCTGCAGGCCGGTCGGGCCGCGATCGGGGAGCCGAGGCCCGGTTGGGACGTCGCGCAGTACGCGCGCGCCTTCGAGAAGGTGCATGACTACATCTGTTCGGGGGACATCTATCAGGCGAACTTGACCTTCCCCATCGAGATGGCCGTCGAGGGCCGCCCGGCGGCACTGTACCGGGCGCTGGCGGCGCATCAGCCGGTGCGATACGGCGCGCTGGTGGAGCAGCACGAGGGCCCGGCGCTGCTTGCACGCTCGCCCGAGCTGTTCTTTCGCAGCGATGCCGACGGCCGCATTGCCACCCGGCCCATGAAGGGCACGCAGCCGCGAAGCAACGAGCCGGCCGAGGATGAACGGCGCCGGTATTTCCTGCAGACGGATGAAAAGAACCGGGCGGAGAACCTGATGATCGTTGATCTTTTGCGCAACGATATCAGCCGTATATGCGTGCCGGGGTCCGTCCGCGTGCCCGAGCTCTTCTCGGTGGAAAGCTACACCACCGTCCATCAGATGACATCGCTTGTCACGGGTCGTATGCTGCCGGAAACCGGGCTCGGGGATATCCTGCGGGCGCTGTTCCCCTGCGGATCGATCACGGGGGCGCCGAAGTTGCGGGCGATGGAAATCCTTGCCGAGCTGGAGCCCGCGCCGCGGGACATATACTGTGGCTCGATCGGCTGGGCCGCCCCGGACGGTCGGGCGGAATTCAACGTCGCGATCCGTACCCTGATGCTGGACGGGGCGCGCGCGACACTCAATGTCGGCGGAGGGCTGGTTTATGACAGCACGGCAGAGAGCGAGTACGAGGAGGCGCTATGGAAAGCCCGCTTCGCCCGCCTGACAAGCCCGGCTTCCGCCTGATCGAAACCATGGGATGGCATCCCGGTACGGGCATTCCCCGCCGGGACCGCCACCTTCGACGGCTGGAAGAAACGGCGGCGGCGCTCGGGATCGTGCCGCGCGACGTGGTGGAAACGCTGGACACCCTTGCGGCCGACGCGCCGATGCGCGTCCGCCTGACGGTTGATCGCCGAGGTGGCGCCGAGGTCATGACGGCGCCTTTCACGCCATTGCCGCAAGGCACGGTCTGGCGCTTGGGCCTGTCGCCGCATCGGCTGGATAGCGCAAACCCGTGGTTGCGTGTCAAGACGACCGAGCGCGCGCTTTACGACACCGCGCGCGCGGCGATGCCCGCGGGCGTGGAGGAGCTTGTATTCCTCAATGAGATCGGAGAACTGGCCGAGGGCACGATCACCAATCTGTTCATCGAGATGGGCGATGGGTTGCTGACGCCCCCTGTCGCGAGCGGGCTTCTGCCGGGTGTTCTGCGCGAGGAGTTGCTGGCGACGGGCCGTGCGCGGGTGCAGGTGCTCGGCATGGAGCATCTGATGGCGGCCAGCGCGATTTATGCCGGCAATTCCCTGCGTGGACTGATCCCCGCGCGGTTTGTCGGCTGAGCTTGGCGAGGCCCGTGTCCGAACACCGGTTTCATTCCGCGGCGTGGGACATGGACACCTGATCATCGCGGTACAGGTAGTCGCGGGTCAAGGGTACCGCGTCCTGTTTCGGGGACATCTGCAATTGGAACACGACCTGATCGTTGAAACGGAAGGTCAGCTCACAGGCCAGAAGATAATACCGCCACATCCGGCAGAAACGATCATCATAAAGTTCCCGGGCCTTGTCGATATTCGCCATGAAACGCGCGTACCAGTGTTTCAGTGTCTCGGCATAATGCAGGCGCCATATCTCGATATCAGTCGTCACCAGCCCCTGGTATTCGACCGCGGCGGAGGTTTCCGAAAGCGCGGGAACGTATCCGCCGGGGAAGATGTACTTGGTGATCCAGGGGCTGGTCGTGCCGGGCGGCCCCGCGCGTCCGATCGTGTGGATCAGGGCGATGCCGTCATCTGTCAGGCGGTCGCGCACCGTCGCGAAATACTCGTTGTAATGCGGCACGCCCACGTGTTCGAACATGCCGACGGAAACGATCCTGTCGAACTTGCCTTTGACGTCCCGGTAATCCATCAGCTCGAACCGCGCCTTGTCTGACAGACCGGCCTTCGCGGCCCGGGCATTGGCCATCGCGTGCTGTTCGCTCGACAGGGTCACGCCGGTAACCTCGGCGCCGTAGTCGCGTGCCAGCGTCAGGCCCATGCCGCCCCAGCCACAGCCGATATCGAGCACCCGCATGCCCGGTTCGATCAGCAGCTTGCCGGCGATGTGGTGCTTCTTGGCGTCCTGCGCCTGGTCCAGCGTCATCGCCGGGTCGCGGAAATACGCGCATGAATACTGCCTGTCCATGTCGAGGAAGAGATCGTAGAGATCCCCGCTGAGGTCGTAATGGTGCGCGACATTCGCGCGGGACCGCTTGACCGGGTTGAACTGTTGCAGGTAGCGCAGCATGTGGCGCCCCATGTCAAGCGGGCGGCGGAACCACGGTTGCCCCTGCGCGGCGATATTGCGGATGGCCAGCGTGAGAAAACCGTGCAGGTCATCCCCCTCGATCGTGAGTTCGCCGTTCATGTAGGCTTCTCCGACGGCGAGGTCGGGCGACAGCACGATGCGCCGTGGCAGGGCCGGCTCATGCAATGTCAGAGCGACGCTTTGCGCCCGGGCAGTGCCGTTGTCACCATAGCTACGGACCGTCCCGTCCGGGAAGGCAACCGTCAACGTGCCCTCGCGAATGAGATGCGAAAGCAGGGCATCCAAGGCTTTGGTCCACATGTTCACCCCCAATACTCGGCGCTTTGATCAGCGCGACAAGACCTGCATGAACCCGGCGAGGTGCCCCTGTGATATGTACGGGCGGCCTGCGCATTGGCCGGAAGTTTCGCCGAGAAAGAATTGCCTGTAAATAAGCAATCCCGTGGCGCGGAACCGGCGTGCCGTGTCATGAATGGCGGCGGTACTGTCGCCGTCGGGATCCTATTCTTGCCCGAATCGCAAATCCTGTAAACGTTTTTGCCCGGCCTCGCGGTCGGGGACGGCCGCGCAGGCCTTGACTTTGCCGCGTGGCCAAGGTGTATCGGCGCGGACCGATTGCAAAGCCTCACAGAGGGCCGAGAGAGGACGCCATGCACGCATTTCGCAGCCATACCTGCGCCGACCTTACCAAATCCAACGTTGGCGAAACCGTGCGCCTGTCGGGCTGGGTGCATCGCATCCGCGATCACGGCGGGGTGCTGTTCATCGACCTGCGGGATCATTACGGCGTCACGCAGGTGCTGTGCGACCCCGACAGCCCGGTCTTCGCCGAGGTCGAGGCGGTGCGCAGCGAATGGTGCATCCGCGTGGACGGCGACGTGAAAGCGCGCGACGACAGCCTGATCAATCCGAAAATCCCCACCGGCGAGATCGAGGTGTTCATTCGCGATATCGAGGTTCTGGGCGGCTCGGACGAATTGCCGCTCATCGTTTTCGGCGATCAGGAGTATCCCGAGGAGACGCGCCTGCGCTATCGCTACCTCGACCTGCGCCGCGAGGCGATGCAGGACAACATGAAGCTGCGCTCCGACGTTGTGGCATCGCTGCGGCGGCGGATGTGGGACATCGGGTTCCGCGAATACCAGACGCCGATCATCACGGCGTCCTCGCCCGAGGGCGCGCGCGATTTCCTAGTGCCGTCGCGCTTGCACCCGGGCAAGTTCTACGCGCTGCCGCAGGCGCCTCAGCTTTTCAAGCAGCTCATCATGGTGTCGGGCTTCGACAAGTATTTCCAGATCGCGCCCTGTTTCCGCGACGAGGACCCGCGCGCCGACCGCTCGCCCACCGATTTCTACCAGCTCGACATGGAGATGAGTTTCGTCGAGCAGCAGGACGTCTTCGACACGATCCAGCCGGTTCTGGAAGGGCTGTTCGAGGAATTCGGCGGCGGGCACAAGGTGGACAAGCACTGGCCGCAGATCAGCTACGCGGACGCCGCGCTCTGGTATGGCACCGACAAGCCCGACCTGCGCAACCCCGTGAAGATGGCCGAGGTGTCGGAACATTTCCGCGGCTCGGGCTTCGCGATTTTCGCCAAGTTGCTGGAGCAGGCGGGCACGCAGATCCGCGCGATCCCCGCGCCCGGCGGTGGCTCGCGCAAGTTCTGCGACCGGATGAACGCCTTTGCCCAGAAGGAAGGGCTGCCGGGGATGGGCTATATCTTCTGGCGGGAAGGGGAGAACGGGATCGAGGCCGCCGGCCCGCTGGCCAAGAATATCGGCCCCGAGCGGACCGAGGCAATTCGTCAGCAGCTTCGCCTTGGCAAGGGCGACGCGGCCTTTTTCCTAGGCGGCAAGCCGCAGGCGTTCGAGCGGGTCGCCGCCAAGGCGCGCGATGTCATCGGCGAGGAACTGGACCTGACCGAGAAGAACCGGTTCGCCTTTGCGTGGATCGTTGATTTCCCGATGTACGAGGCGGACGAGGAAACCGGGGCGATCGATTTCTCGCACAACCCGTTCTCGATGCCGCAGGGCGGGGCGGCGGCGCTTGACGGTGATCCGCTCGACGTGCTTGGCTACCAGTACGATCTTAGCTGCAACGGGTACGAACTGGTGTCCGGCGCGATCCGGAATCACAAGCTGGACGTCATGATCAAGGCCTTCGAAAAAGCCGGGTACGACGAGGCCGAGGTGCACAAGCGCTTTGGCGGACTGGTCAACGCGTTCCGCTACGGCGCGCCGCCGCATGGCGGATGCGCGGCCGGGATCGACCGGATCGTGATGTTGCTGGCCGATGAGGCCAACATCCGCGAGGTCATCATGTTCCCGATGAACCAGCGCGCCGAGGACCTGATGATGAACGCGCCGTCCGACCCCACGAGCGATCAGCTCATGGAGCTGGGGCTGCGAGTGATCCCGCAGGACGACTAGCGAGACGGTCGAGCCTGTCTCGGACCCGGAGCTGTCGGACGATTTCGCACCGGGCTTTCCCGTTTTTTTGTCATGGGCGAGCACGGCATGGCCACCATACACCGGGCCAGGCTGGCCGCGGGCATCGCGCGCGGGGTGGGCAATCAGTGGCCGCTGCCGTTGATCTGGCTTCTCGATCCGGTCGTTCGGCCCTACTCGGCCGCGACGCCCGAATTGTAGGGATAGGTCTTCCAGCCGGGTTTGTAATCCGCATCGGCCTGGTTGCCCCAGACCGTCCAGCCCTCGCGGATGCCGCGGCCGAAAAGTTCCAGGTACGGTCCGCGGGAACATTCCTCGATGAGTTGGTATTGCTCGTCGGGTTTGCGCGAATGCTCGCGCTTGCGCGTCTGGATCATGTTGACTTGCCGCCGGGCCGGCGGAAGGGTGCGGGCATTCTTGCCGCGTGTGCCGAACAGCAGTATCTCCGTCACGTTGCGGAAATAGAACCCCACGCCGCGCCCGTCACTGCCGCCATCCTTGCGGATCTTGTGCCAGACGATGTTCGACTTGTAATCGAATCCCCATGATTGCATGACCTGCAATCCTTCGGGCAGTAGCGCGTTCGGCACCCAGAGATAGCAATGCGCCGTATCCTCGAGATGATCGGCAACGGGCAGGTCGCAGATATCGTCCAGCGTCATGGTCGGATAACGCGACAGACGCTTGTGTTCCGGGGCGACCTTGCCGGTGCGATTGGTGAACCGCCACGGGGGATCTGCCATGACCGTCGCGAAACGGTCATGGTTCAGAAAGTTGGCCAAATCTTGATTGGCGTCTGTTGCCATTTCCGACATATAGCTTGTAACGGCACGGAATGTCACTTGGAACTTTATGGGAACATAATTTCGCGGTGTTTGCAGAGTCTTCCGCCACGCCAAGCGCCGTTTGCCGTTCCGGCGGCGCGTGCGTACGCGGATAAGGGGGCGATCGTCAGACGGCATGGCTCGGTTCGAGACGGGCCTGTACCAGATTTGCGAGCCGGTCTAGGTTGGCCGTGATCGGCCGCCCGGCGCTATGGCTTTGGGCAAGGTCGTCCGCCGCTTGTGCGAGCGAATTGTCCCGGGCCGCGCGGGCGATACCACCAAGGAACTGCGCCACATAGTCGATCGTCGGGCCGTCGCTGTGCTGCGCGAGGATGTTGGCGACATGGGCCATGTCATCGCGATACGCGGCCGGATCGGGATCGACGTTTTCTTCGTTGAGAACACGGGGGCCGACCGGCTGCCAGTCACGCGGGAGTTGCGCGATCACTGCCGCCTGGAAACCGGCCAGACTGTCGATGGGTTTCGAAAGGAACGTGTCCGCCCCGGCGTCGCGGGCCGTCTGCTCGGCCGCGGGCGTCCCGCTGATGCCGATGATCGCGCCGACGCGCGGCACGGCCTGTGCCATTTCCGAGATGAGCTCGGCGCCGTTGCCGTCTGGCAGTCCCAGGTCAACGATCGCGATGCAGGGGCGGTAGACCTTGAGGTGCCGGCGCGCGGATCTCAGGCAGTCCGCGCGCCGTATCCGGGCGCCGCTGCGAAGGCACATCTGGCGCAGTGCTTCGCAGGTGAATTTGCTGTCTTCCACGGCGAGAACGGTCATGCCCAGAAGCGGGCGGGCGGCCGTGCCGTTGCGGCGCTTGCGGGAAGTGGTGTCGAGGTCATCCATGGTTGCGGTCCTTCACAAGGGGGACCTCAAGGATTAATTCCGCATGGCTAACGAGAGGTTAATGCACACGTTGCGTCCCTGTGTCCCTTGTCAGGGCGTCGGCGGCGGATCATAACGGGCTAATCTGACAGCAACGGGATTTGAAGAATGATCGGACGTCTGAACCATGTCGCAATTGCCGTCCCCGACCTCGAGGCGGCGGCCGCACAGTATCACACCGCTCTTGGCGCGACGGTCGGGGAACCGCAGGACGAGCCGGAGCATGGCGTCACGGTCATATTCATCAACCTGCCGAACACCAAGATCGAGCTGCTTCATCCCTTGGGGGACGACAGCCCCATCAGCGCCTTCCTCGAAAAGAACCCCGCCGGCGGCATCCATCATGTATGTTACGAGGTGGAAGACATCGTTGCCGCGCGTGATCACCTGAAGGAAGCGGGGGCGCGTGTTCTCGGTAACGGGGAGCCGAAAATCGGCGCGCACGGCAAGCCCGTGCTGTTCCTGCATCCCAAGGATTTCAATGGCTGCCTCGTGGAGCTGGAGCAGGTCTGATGGGAATCACGTCCGGTATCGTTCTGTACATGGTGATCTGGTTCATGACGTTTCTCGTCGTGATCCCGATCCGGCTTCAGACTCAGGCAGAATCAGGTGACATCGTTCCCGGAACGCATGGCGGGTCGCCCCAGACGCACCATCTGAAAAAGAAGGCAAAGATCACGACGATCGTCGCGGCGGTCCTTTGGGCCATCATCGCAGGCATCATCATCACGGGCACGGTCACTGTCCGCGATATCGACTGGTTCAACCGGATGAACTGACCCGTGCCTGCACCGCGTGGTAGATGTGGGTGAACGTGGCCGCACCGAGTATCGGAATGAGCAGGTTGAGCACCGGAACGGACAGCGGTATCGCCATCAGCGTGCCGGCCAGCCAGATCAGTGCGACGTTACGGCGTCTCAGCGCCTTGGCCTCGGCTCGGCCGATACGGCGCATTGCGGCGAGCTGAAAGTACTCCATGCCCAGCAGATAACCGTTGAGCGCCCAGAAAATGAACAGGGCCAGCGGTGAAAACAGGGCATAGAGGATGAAGGCGAGCAGGTTGGCCGCTATCAGGATCCCGAGGAAATTGACCGTGTCGCGGAACGCTTCGGCGAGCGGGATCCTCGGCGGCGCCGGCAGGTTGGGATAATGACGATCCTCCACGGCTTGCGCGACCTCTTCGAGGAACATGGACGTGATGGCCGAGGCCACCGGTATCATCAGGAAAACGGACAGCACGACCATCAGCAGCAAGCTGCCCCATCCCAGAAGATCATTCAGCCACGTCACCTCGCCAATGAGGGGCAAGGTGCTGCTGTCGCCGAGGACCCATTGCAACAATGCCAGGAAGCCGGCGTAGAAAGCGACAAGAAGCGCCAGTGTTAGGCCGACCCCGAGAAACAGAACCCTGCGGAAACGCGGGTCGGTTGTCTGGGACAGGGCCTTGAAGAAGGAAGAGAGAATCATTCGGTCATCCATTGGGTGATGGCGGCGATGTCGGGTCGCGGGCGTTCCGGCGGCGCCGTGGTTTCCGTGCCGATGTGAATCAGGCCGGCGACGCTTTCGGTTCCGGATAACCCGAAGGCTTGCTGGCAGAATGTCGCATCATGGCTGGGCCATCCGCTGAGCCAGTTCGCCCCCCAGCCGGCGGCCAGCGCGGCATTCAGCAGGCCGAGGCAAACGGCCCCCGCCGAATAACTCTGTTCGATCGCCGGGATCTTGGGGGACGGTTTCCGGACCTCGATCACGGCTATGGCCAGAGGGGATTCCGCGAACTGGAGCCGCGCCTTGGCGATTTCCTCGGCGGTCCTGCCGAGTCGGGCCCCGCAATCCGGGACAAGATCGCCAACGCGTTCCAGGGCCGCGGGGCCGAGAACGATGAAACGCCAAGGTTCCAGCTTGCCATGATCCGGGCAGCGCGCGGCGGCCGTGAGCAGGCTGTGCAGCGCTTCGCGGTCGGGGGCCGGTCGGACAAGGGTCTTGGCAGGGCGGGAGCGTCGCGTTTCGAGGAAGGCCAAAGCTTCGGGATTGGGTGTGGGCATGTGTCCGGATGTTTTGTTGGAGACGCCACCACATGTCGGCGGTCGGGCGGCGCGGGTCAAGAGGGCAGGGGCCTGCCGGTTTCGATTGGACGGGCAGCCGGGACAGGATATCAGCAAGGCATGGAAATTTCGGATCTGAGCCATCTGGCCGTGGCCGGCGCAGAAATCGCGGTGACCGTCACGCCCAAGGCATCACGCGACAGGATCGTGATGCGAGACGGCAGGCTGCGGGTGTACGTGACGGTTGCCCCGGAAAAGGGCAAGGCAAACGCCCGTGTCAGGAAACTGCTCGCGTCGGTACTGGGCGTTCCGAAAACCCGGCTGGAGGTCATCAGCGGCCTCACATCGCGGGACAAGGTGTTCAAGCTCCGGTGACGGCGCGCTTTCAGGACTTATGGGAAACGAGGTTGTAGACGCCTTCCGGCAGGTCGAGCGCCGCGCCGAGATCGCGCAGCTGGGCCATCGACAGCGTGATAACGTTCACCTGCTCCGTGCGCGGGTCGACCTGTTCTATGGTGATGCATTCCTCGAAGGCGTTGATGATCACGTCTTCCTTGAGTGGCGCATCGCCATCATCGACCAGTGTTATCACGGTCGCGTCGAATTCGTGTTCGATAGAAAACATGCTCCCAGCTTACTGGCATGGAATTTCATTGCAAGTGCAGCGGTCCTCACGTCACCGGGGCTGTTGTCAGGCCCAAAGGCTGCTAGAAAGGGCGGACCAACATCAATTCGGGAAAACGCGATGCGCCGCATAAGCCTTGTCCTCATGTTTGTTCTGGCGGGATGCGTCTCGACCGTCGAGGGCCCCCGGCCCGGACAACCCGCACCCACGCAACCGGCGGCGAGCGAAATCGAGACGCCGACCGCGGCGGAGGTTCAGCGATTTCAATCAGTGGTCGCACGGGTTGAGCCGGTGGCGGAGCGGCTCTGCCGGCAGCAGGCGCCGAACCTCAACTGCGACTTCCGGATCGTCGTCGACGACCGGCCCAACCAGCCCGCCAATGCCTACCAGTCACTCGATGATAACGGCCGTCCCGTGCTTGCGTTCAACCTCGCGATGATCGCGGAGGTGCGCAATCGCGATGAACTGGCTTTCGTGATGGGGCACGAGGCGGCGCATCACATCGAGGGGCACCTGCCCCGCAAGCAGCAGAATGCGGCCGCCGGTGCGCTTCTGCTCGGCGGGCTAGCCGCGATCACGGGCGCCAGTTCGAACGTCATCGATTCGGCCGTTGATATCGGCGGCGCGGTCGGCGCGCGCACCTATTCGAAGGATTACGAACTGGAAGCAGATGCGCTCGGGACAGTCATCACGCGGCGCGCGGGCTACGACCCGGTGCGCGGGGCGGAATTCTTCACGCGGATCCCGGATCCCGGTGACCGGTTCCTCGGGACGCATCCGCCCAATGCGCAACGAATCGATACCGTCCGCCGGGTGAACGCCGGCCTCTGATGCGGCAGCTGATCGGGGTCATTAAAGACCGCGGATCGAAGTACGCGGTGTCGGGCGGGCCCGTTGCAAGCCGCGCGCAGGCTGACGCGTTTCTCAAGACGCTCAAGAAGGACAAGAAATTCGCCCGGGCCACGCACAACACGTGGGCGGTACTGCTATCCACAGGTGACGCCCTGAAATCCGATGACGGTGAAGCCGGCGCAGGCAACGTGATTCTCAGGATGCTGGAACGCGCCGGCAAAGCGGATCACATCGTCGTCGTGACACGGTGGTTCGGCGGCAAGAAACTGGGTGGGGACCGGTTCCGGCACGTTCAGGACTGTGTTCGGCTCTACCTCGACGACATCGAGGATTGATTCAGGTCAAGGTATCGGACTGCCTGCGCTGTCATGCTTCGTGAAACTGCGGGGAGAACCGACATGCCCACAACAGCTACGCTGAAGCGACACGCCGCTCTCGTCGATCGGATGGCCGAATCCCTCGGGCTCGATCTCGAGGAGAAGATGCTCGAAGCGCGTCTTGATGTCGACGATATCACGGATGCTGTCCTTGGCTGTACGGGCTGCTCCAACCCTGACGGGTGTGAACGCTGGTTGGATACCCGGCAGGGCAAGGCAAGTCGCCCGCCGGAGATTTGCCGCAACTACGAGCTTTTCGAGCGGCTCAAGGCAGGCAAGCGCGCCTGAGGGCGCGCTTGTCAGGTTTCCGAAGCCCGCGTCAATGACAGACGGGCTGTCTCAAGGTGTTCTTTCATGATGTTCGCGGCGCGCTCGGGTTCGCGGGTACGCAGGGCGTTCAATATCTGCCGGTGCTGCGCGTTGTAGGTGCTGATCGTACGCGCATCCAGTGTCAGATGACGCATCCGCGTCCAGTCGTCCTGGCTGCGAACCGTGGCGATCTGGTCCAGTATCCAGATCAGCAGACCGTTTCTGGTGGAATCTGCCAGCGCGCGGTGAAAGTCGGTGTCCGCGTCGGAAAAGCCGACCGGGTCGTTAACGCAGTCCTCCATCCGCGAGCAGAGTGACTCCATACGGTCGAAATCGGTGCGCCGCCCGTGAAGGACCGACAGTCTGCAGATATGCGGCTCAAGAGCGAATCGGGCATCCATCAGTTCGAGCGGTGTCGCGTTATCGATGGGGGCGACGGATGCCTCGTCCGGCTGATGTACCACATATGTACCGCTACCGGGGCGGATTTCCACGAATCCCTCTTCCTCAAGAAGCGTGAGGGCTTTGCGAATCGTTCCACGGGCGGCGCCGTAAGTGTCAGCCAGGACTCGTTCGGGCGGTAGACGATCGTGCAGTTGCAGATTTCCCTTGGAAATCTCGCGCCTTACGAGCGCCGCGATATCGACCGCGCCCAGTTTTTGCTCAAAGCGTCTGGTCATGGATGGTCTCCGGGCAGGTAAGAACCAATATTGTACCAATATGGTTGTTTTTCGCGGAAAATGCATTTCTTTGGATCAAAAGCGGTTGACTTTTGGATCGCTCAAGGGAAACACTATTCACAGGGCGGCACTCCGTCGCTCATGACAATGTCAACATCGCCACCCGCGCCAAGACCTAGATTAGGGATAGCTGACAGATGGCACCTTCGATGCAGGCCGCTCTCGCGACGATCCGGGCGTGTATACACGCCGAAGGTGCCGTCGCAAAGCGCTGCGATGGTTCAACTGGCGTGGTTGTTGATCATGACAAGCCCGATGCACCGGCCGGGCGGGCAATTCGCGCGGCCGGTCTGTCCCCGTTTCCGATGCTCCACGGCGAACGGAGAAGGGCAGCGCAATGGAGCCTTCAAACTGGCCGTTACCGGGCGACAGACCCGAACCGGCGCAACCATCAGGGAGAAAAACGTGGCTGAAATGGATATCGAAAGATTTGTCGAGGCCGAGGGGCGCGACGAGAAGGTCAAGGCGGTCCGCAAGAAGATCGACGAGCTGGGGATAGAGTACCTGTATCTTCAATTCGTTTCGGTCACCGGCAAGATCATGGGCAAGGGGATCCCGGCCGACCATTGGGAGCGCGTCGCGAAAAAAGGCTTCCAACTGGTTTATGGCTCGACGGTCAACCTCTTCCTGAACCGCGCGGGCGACTATCTAGGCTATGGCCCCGAGGCGGCCGAACTGGTCGGCATTCCCGAGCCCGAGACCTTCATGCAGCTGCCTTGGGCCCCCGAGATCGGTCGCTTTTATTGCACCCTGTTCCGCAACCGCGAGGAAAAGGAAAATCCCGGCGGTTACCTGACCGCGGACAGCCGCGGCAACCTGCGCCGGATGCACGAGGAATTCCAGAAGAAGCACGGCACGCAGCTGCGCATCGGGACCGAGCCCGAGATGATGTGGCTTAAGTTCGACGAGAACGGCAAGCCGGGGCCGGGCTTCTCGAAGCCGTATTGCTATCACATCGACCAGTTCGAAAGCCTGCGGCCGGTATCGCTGCAGGTGATCCGCTATGCCCGCAAGATGGGTCTCGACATGATCCAGGGCGACCACGAGGACGCGCCCGGTCAGCTGGAGCTCAACTGGGAATTCGACGACGTGCTGCGCAACGCGGACCGTCTGACGACCTACCGCCAGATCTGCGCCCAGGTCGCGCGCGAGCATGGCATTTTCGCCTGTTTCATGACCAAGCCCTTCATGGGCGTGTCGGCCAGCGGCTGCCACCACAACATGTCGCTGTGGAGCCCGGGGACGGACGAGTTCAAGCCCACCGGCAACGACCCTGACAACCTGCCCGGGTCGCCCGAGAACTACATGTACGTGAAAGGTGGCGAAAACACCTTCATGCCCGATACCGACGACCCGCAGATGCCGGGCAAGGAGGGCCTGAAGGCGATCGGCGGCGTGGTGCATCACCTGCAGGCGCTGACCGCGATCGGCTGTTCCACCGTGAACTCGTACCGCCGGTTGTGGGACACGGGCTTCTGGGCGCCGGTCTTCAGTGACTGGGGCTTCCAGAACCGGACGACCGGCCTGCGCGTGTCTGCCCCCGGCCGGTTCGAGTATCGCTCCGTCGACTCGATGGTGAACCCCTACCTGATGGGGTCCACGCTGTTGGCCGCGATGGATGACGGGCTTGAGAACAACCTTGACCCGGGCGAGCCGGAAGAGCGCAACATCTACGAAGCCATGGAGCAGGGCAAGGAAGTCAAGAAGCTGCCGATGAGCCTTGGCGAGGCGCTGGACAAGCTGGCCGACAACAAGGTCGTTCAGCGCGGCATGCCCGGCGAGATGTACAGCCTTTATGACGAGTACAAGCGGGACGAATTCGCGCGGTTCATGTCAACCGTGACGGAGTGGGACAACGAGATGTACATGGAGTGTCTGCCCTGAGGCATTCCGTACCTTGGGCGGCGGGCCCTGTGGCCTGCCGCCTTTCTTGAAGATCGTAACCTAGAGGAGGCGCATCCAGATGTGCGGAATTGCTGGATTGATCCACAAGGGCAAAAGCAGCGCGGTCGGGTCTGAAATGACTGCCATGCTGCAAGCTCTGAAGCACCGCGGGCCGGACAGTACCGGCTATGCGGTATACGGCGAACCCAAGGAAGGCGACTTTATCATGCGCCTCAAGGTGGCCGAGGCCGAGGATATGGGCCGCGGGCGCGGCGTTCACCAGATCATCGTGGACCGTATTCAGGCGGTCGAGGACATCCTGACCGAGCACGATGTTCGTATCAAGGACCGTCAAGCGCCCACTGAGTATTCGCTGCGCTATGTCCTGACCGGCGGTGGCGACATCGGCGAGATGGCGACGCATATCGAGGAGACCGACGGTGTCGAGATCCTGTCGCTCGGCGCGGGGCTAGAGCTCATAAAGGATCTCGGTGACGCGTCTGTCGTCTCGCAGCAATATGGCCTGATGGATTTCAAGGGGACCCACGGGATCGGGCACACCCGCATGGCCACGGAATCCGATGTCGATATCAAGTCGGCGCACCCTTACTGGGCATTCCCGTACAACGATGTCAGCGTCGTTCATAACGGACAGATCACCAATTACTGGATCATGCGCCGGGAGCTTGAACGCAAGGGCCACCGTTTCATGTCGAATTGCGACAGCGAGCTGCTGGCCGTTTACACCGCTCAGAATCTGGCTAACGGCATTGCGTTGGAGGACAGCCTGCGCAAGTCCATCAACGAGATTGACGGCGTGTTCACCTACCTGGTTGCCACGAAGGACCAGCTGGGCATGGCCAAGGACACGATGGCGGCGAAGCCTCTCGTTCTCTACGAGAGTGACGACCTGATCGCGATGGCCTCGGAAGAGGTCGCGATCCGGGCGATCCTGCCGCATGAAATCGACACGACTGACCCCTATGACGAGGAGGTTCGGGTATGGCAAGCGTAACCGACGAAGAACTGAAACAGATGACCCAGGAAGAGCGGGTGACCGCTCTGGGGATGCGCACCGAGCAGCTGACGGGAAAATCGCTCTACATCGAGTTTGACCCGGAAGCCACGGAACGTTTCACCTATCCATGGGCACCGGATGTCGATTTCAACAAGCGGACCGAGATCGACACCGACAAGATGACCACGACAGAGGTCAACGCGAATATCCGCGACCTCATGCGCGAGGGCTACGGCACGATCGTTCTGCAGAACCCGCGGGGCAAGCATTCGCTGGGTGTGGGCATCCTGAACAAGCTGAACCTGATCATCGAAGGCTCTTGCGGCTACTTCGGGGTCGGTCTGATCGACGGACCGAATGTCCGCATCAGTGGTCGCGTTGGCTGGTCCTGCGGCGAGAACATGATGGCCGGGACCGTTGTCATCGACAAGAACGCCGGGTCCACGTTCGGGGCGGCGATGCGCGGCGGTGACCTGGTTTGCAAGGGCTCGGTCGGTTCCCGGACGGGCATCGACCAGAAGGGCGGCACCATCATCGTGGGCGGCGACACCGGCGCGTTGTCGGGCTTCATGATGCAGCGCGGCCGGATGGTCGTCTGCGGCAACGCGGGCAAGAACCTCGGCGACTCGATGTATGACGGCACCATCTATGCCGGTGGTGACATCCGGTCGCTCGGCGTCGATGCTGTCGAGGCTGAACTGACCGACCTCGACAAGAAATGGCTGACCCGCAAGCTCACCCAGTACGGCCTGATGCCGGACAAAGGGGTCGACCACTTCACGAAAGTCGTCGCGGGCAAGCAGCTGTGGAACTACGACAACCTCGAGCCCTCCGAGAAGAAACTGATCCTGTGACGTGGATACCGGCACCGCTCCGCGAGCACGCGGGGCGGGCCGCGCCACCGATCTAAAGCGAAAGGAACGAAAACATGGCTGATGGTGATCTGCCGAAGAAAAAACAGCTGGAGCGCGATGTAAACCGCATCGGCGACAGCTTCATCTTCCCGCCCCGGGTCATGGATGACATCCATGTCAAAGCCGAACTCGGCCGGTACCGGATGCGGGCGTTCTCGTTGTTCAAGAAGATACCGCACTGGGACGACCTGACTTTCCTGCCCGGCACGCTGACGCGTTTCGTCATCGAGGGCTATCGCGAGAAATGCGAAACCAAGACGGTTCTCGGCCCGCGTGCCAAGAAACCGCTGGAGCTTGATATCCCGGTCTACATCACCGGTATGAGCTTCGGCGCGTTGTCCTACGAAGCCAAGACCGCGCTTGCGCGGGGGGCGACGATGGCCGGAACGGCAACCTGTTCGGGTGAAGGCGGCATGATCCCGGACGAGCGCCGGTACAGCTCGAAGTGGTTCTACCAGTGCATCCAGTCGCGCTACGGCTTCAACCCGAACCACCTCGTGCTGGCGGATGGCTGTGAATTCTTCATCGGGCAGGGCTGCAAGGTCGGCCTCGGTGGCCATCTCATGGGACAGAAGGTGACCGACCAGGTTGCCGAGATGCGGTCCCTGCCGGCGGGCATCGACCAACGGTCGCCGGCGCGTCACCCTGACTGGCTCGGACCCGACGATCTGGCGCTGAAGATCCAGGAAATCCGGGAGGCGACGGACTGGCAGATTCCGATCCAGCTCAAGCTGGGTGCGGCGCGTGTGTATGATGACGTGCGCATGGCCGTGAAATGCGATCCCGACACCATCTACATCGACGGGATGGAGGGCGGCACCGGCGCCGGTCCCCACCTCGCGACCGAAGATACAGGTGTTCCCGGTATGGCGGCCATCAGACAGGCGCGCAAGGCCATCGACGACCTTGGCAAACATGGTGAGATCAGTCTGATCTATGCCGGCGGCATTCGCAACGGCGCCGACATTGCCAAGGCGATCGCCCTTGGCGCCGACGCCATCGCGATCGGCCATTCGGCAATGATGGCGCTCAACTGCAACAAGGACATTCCGGAGGCCAACTTCGAGGAAGAGATGGGCGTGGAGCCGGGCTACTGCTACCACTGCCACACGGGGCGGTGCCCGGTGGGCGTGGCGACGCAGGATCCCAAGCTGCGGGAACGTCTTGACCCGGATGCCGCGGCGGAGCGTGTCTACAACTTCCTGCACACGCTGACTATCGAGGCCCAGCTCTTTGCCCGCGCCTGCGGCAAGACCTACCTGCACAGCCTTGAGCCGGAGGATCTGGCCGCGCTGACCATGGAGGCCTCGGCGATGGCCGGCGTGCCGCTGGCCGGGACAGGTCACACCGTTGGTGTCGAGGACTATCACCACCTGTAACGGTGCGTTCAAGATCGCATCCCGCGGCCCGACCGCGGGGTGCGCCGACCAACGCATCACCCGAAAGGAGAAGAAAATGGCTGGATCACAGTATCGCGGCTCGGAAATCAAGGATGTCAACCAGTTCCTCGAAGATGCCGCTGGCCTCGACTCGGAGCGTGAAAAGGAAATCGGCCAGCACATCGGCTATCGCTATGATGTGAACCTCGTGCCGGATTACGACCGGATCACCCCGTACCTGCAAAAGTACATGGAGGTCATGGGCTGGGATGACCTGAATTGGCTGGAAGATATCCACATGGGCTACGAAGAGGGGGCGCCTGCCGTGTTCGACAGAAACAACAACGGCTGGATCAGGGTTCCGGATTCGATCGAGTTGCCGGACAACCAGCAGGATCGCGACATGATCGCGCGCGAACTGCTGCTTAAATTCCAGATGTCGGATCGCCATCCGCTCGTGGCGCTGCGCAAGGCCTACATGAAGTTCTAGGACCCTCATGCCGCGCCCGCTTGATATCGCTTGCCTACAGACATGTCCGAAGCCTGACTTCCAGTCGGCATTGGACGAGGCGCTGCCGCTGGCCGAGGCCGCGGCGAAAGCGGGCGCGGATATCATCTTCCTGCCTGAATATTGCGGCGGGTTGAAGGCCGAGGGCAGCGCCATCGCGCCACCATCGGCACCGGCCGACAAACACCCGTTCCTGCAGGAAATGCAGGCGTTCGCTGCAAAGCGCCGGATCTGGATCAACCTTGGTTCCATCGCCGTGGATGCCGAGGACGGACGGATCGTCAACCGGGGCTACATGCTGGATGATACGGGCATGATCCGCGGCCACTATGACAAGATCAACATGTTCGACATCCAGTTGTCGGACACGGAAGTCTATCGTGAAAGCGCGCGTGTCAGCCCCGGCGACCGGGCCGTGATCCATGACACGCCGTTTGGCCGGGTCGGCCACACGATCTGTTATGACCTGCGGTTTCCCGAACTTTTCCGCCGGCTCGCGCAGGGTGGCGCGGAGATGCTGCTCTGCCCGGCGGCGTTCACTCGCAAGACGGGCGAGGCGCACTGGCATGTGCTGAACCGCGCGCGAGCGATCGAGACCACCCGCTTCGTCGTGTCCGCCTGCGCGATCGGCGCCATACCCGGCGGCGGGGAAAGCTACGGGCATTCGTTGATCGTCAACCCCTGGGGCGAGATCATCGCCGACGGCGGCACCCTGCCCGGGGTCGTGCAAGCGCGAATCGATCTTGATCAGGTGTCGGAAACCGCGCGCCGGGTCCCCAGCCTGATGAACGACAGGCCCTTCACCATTGAAACCCATTCGAAAAGGAATGTTGCATGAGCTCTTTGGCGGCACAGTTCGGACAAAGTTATTCCGACCACCCGATGCGCAAGGCGTTCATGAAATGGCAATGCCATGTACGCCAATTCGCCATGCGTGATCGCGAAGGTCGTCCCGACGACGGGATCATGCCCGATGTACTGCTCGACGGGGATTCCGAACCGTTGGGGCAGATCATCACGGTGATGAACAAGGCGCCCGGCTATTCGGTGACGCCCGAATTACAGCATATGGCGGCAAAAACGATCGACCCCGCACAGAAGAGAGAGCAGGCGCTGAAATTCCTGTCTGCCACGCATTACCAAAAGGCTGACGAATTCTCGGATATCCTGACCGCCACGTTTCCGCCGGGATCACCCGGCGCGGCGCGCATTCACGAGGCGGCGCAGTGTCGGCTGATCTTCGATGCCTACGCGCAACGGTTCGATCTTGAATGCAAGGTTTGGCGGCTGGCATCGCACAATCCTCTGCATCAGGCGACGATCGCACATAACTTGCTGTTCAACCCCTCGCTGCCGCCAGGCACGGAGGTGCTGGGATTCGAGCCGCAGTGGGACGCCTGTACATCAGACCCGCCCGTTCGCTGACCGGCTGACATGCGCCGGCGGTGACGTCATTCCCACGAGACATCCCCGAGAAATATGTAGCCGGCGCCGTAAATCGTCTTGATCAATCGGGGGTTTCTCGGGTCTTCGCCAAGCTTGGTCCGCAAGCGGGAAATGCGCACATCCATCGCGCGGTCGAAACTTTCCCCGGCAGCACCGCCGAGAGCCTCCTGCATGGCCTGGCGCGAGATCAGGCGCTTGGGACGTTCGAGGAACAGCCGCAGGACCTGTCCCTCGGCGTGGGAAAACGGGGTTTCAGCGCCGCTCGCGTCCTCCAGAACGTATCGATTGAAACGTGCGGTCCAGCCATTGAAATACCCGGTGTCGCCTTTACGGGCCGAGGATGTCTCGCGGCGCAGCCGGGCCCGGACGCGCGCCACCACCTCGGTCGGGTCGAACGGCTTGATGATGTAGTCATCCGCGCCAAGCTCCAACCCGGTGACCCGGTCTTTCACGTCACCTCGGCCCGAGATGATGATGACCGTCGCGCCGTTCTCAAGCGCAAGTCGATGAACGAGTGTCAGGCCGTCGCGATCCGGTAGCGAAAGATCGACGAGGCAGATATCGGGTGCCGTGTTGCGCAAGGCCGCTTCGAACTCGGTCGCGCGGCCGAAGGTCATCGTGCGAAATCCCGCTTCCTCGAGCGTGTCTCCCAGCATCGTGCGGATGGCCGGTTCATCGTCCAGGATGAATACAAGGGGGGCGGTCATGCGGGGTCTCCACCGCGCAGGAATGCCCAAAGCTCCGTCGCCGCGAATGGTTTTCGCAGGACGGGCGCCCGCGCGCGCGCGGCCCGGTGCAGCGGGTTGTCGGGCGGCAATGAGGTCATCAGGAAGGCCGGGCAATGGTTCTCGGGCAATTCATCCAGCAAATCCAACCCGTTCCCGGCGCCTTCCAACGAGATGTCGGACAGAACCACGGCTATTTCCGGCAGTTCGGAAACAAGCGCCAGCGCCTCATCGGTGCTTGCGGCCTCGACCACGCTGTGTCCCGCGTCGCGCAGCATGTCGCGGATGCCGCCCCGCAAATCGGGGCTGTCCTCGACCAGCAGGACAAGGCCGGGTGCCTCGGACGTGTCCGTACGGCGCAGGGGCAGGCGCAGGCATACCCGGCCACCGTGTTCTGTGTTCGACAGCGCGACGCGCCCGCCGGCAAGTTTTGTCATGTCGTAGACCATTGAAAGGCCAAGCCCCGAACCTTCGCCGCCCTTGGTGGTGAAAAACGGATCGAGCGCGTGCGCAAGGGCCTTTTCGGAAAATCCGGATCCCGTATCCGTGACGGCGAATTCAAGCCACGTTTCCCTGACGTCACGTACCGTCAGCGTGATGCGGCCTTCGGGGCCGCAGGCGTCGCGCGCATTGAGCACGAGATTGATCAGGGAATCCTGCAACATGCCGGTATCCAGCATGTAGCGTGCCGCGAGGGTCAGGTCGTTGACCTGGAAATCCATGCTTTCGGTGAGTGTCGATCGCGCGAGCGTTTGGAGGTCGTTCAGGAAAACCGACAAGTCCGTGGGCGTCGGCATGTGTTCGCGCGGGCCGGTCATGTCGGCGATGCGGTTCAACAGGCCGCCACCGCGTCGGGCCGCCGCGATGGTGCCGTTGATGAGGTCATCGGCCCCCTCGGGCAAAGCCATGCGCCGCAGTCTCGATTGCATGCCGAGAATGATCGTCAGAAGGTTCGAGAAGTCATGCGCGAGGCCGCTGGTCAGTTGCGCGGCCATCTCGCGGCGGCGTGTCTGTTGAAGGGCGGCGCGTGTTTGCGCCTCCTCGGTGATGTCCATCGAAAGAATGTACACGCCACCCTGCTGCCCGTCGGGGGTAAAGGCCGCGCGGATCCGGCGCGAGCTGGGCTCATGCGTGAATTCGAAGACCGACGGTTCGCCTGCAAAGGCCTGGTCCAGCTGGTCGCGGATCGCGTTGTAGGCCTGCGGGCCGAGCGCTTGCTCGATCGACGCGCCGACGATTTCCGACTGGCTGTCGGGCAGAACGCTGCTGAGGCGACGGTTCGAATACGTATACCGGCGATCAGGGCCGACATGCGCGATATGGGCCGGCATCATCTCTGTCGTGAGCCTTGTCCGTGCCTCGGAGGCGGTCAACTGCCGCTTGGCTTCCTCCAGCGCCGTGATCGTCGATTCCAGTTCGCGGTTCGTGGCCGACAGCTCTTCGGAATAGGTGGTGAGTTGTCCCGACAGCTCCTCGGAGCGGGCGCGCAGCATCTCCTCCTGACGACTGGTGCGGGTGATATCGGTATAGACCGTCACCCAGCCCCCCTGCGGCAGCGGGGACCCTTCGACACTGATCGTGCGGCCGTTGGCACGGGTGCGTTCCATGTAATGCGGCTCGAACGCACGGGCGATCTCGACGCGCGCTTTGACAAAGCCGTCAACGTCGCCCACGTCGCCGTAATCACCCCGCTCCGCCAGGAACCGGATCGTGTCGGCGAATGCGGCCCCGGGCGTGACCAGCCACTCGGGCAGTTCGAACATTTCCTGAAACCGCGCGTTGCAGACGGCCAGCCGAAGGTCGCGGTCATAGATCGTGAGGGCCTGCTGAATCAGGTTCAGCCCGGCCCGTGTCATGGCGTTCGTGTCGGTTTGCTTGGGCGTCATGCGGAAAACCTCGGGTTCAATGGCTAGCACCCTTGCGGAGGACCTCAAAGTCCCCCGGGGACACATGTTACAATTCGTAAGGATTGGGCAATCTTTGCGAAATACTTGACCGTGAACGATAACACAGCACTCTGAGGCGACGGGGAATCGCCGTTTTCAGGGGCTTGTTCGCACTGCGGACACAGGGAGGAGAAAATTGGCACAGTCGTCAGGGGCGGCAGATGGGCATCAGTCCATTCCCGCGCTATTGCACCGTAATGCCACGCGCTACGCGGACAGCATGGCGTACCGCGAAAAGGAATTCGGCATTTGGCAATGCTGGACATGGGCGCAGGCCGAGAAGGAAATCGAGGCACTGGCGCTCGGATTGCTGAACCTTGGCGTCGACGAGGGCGACTTCATCGCGGTCATCGGGCGAAACCGCCCGCATTTCTATTGGTCGATGGTGGCTGCACAGTCCGTCGGCGCAGTGCCGGTGCCGGTTTACCAGGACAGCGCCTCGGACGAGATGGCCTACGTCCTGGACCATTGCGGTGCGCGCTTCGCCATCGTGGAGGACCAGGAACAGGTGGACAAGATCATCGATATCCAGGATGGACTGCACCAGTTCGAGCACATAATCTATGTGGACCCGCGCGGCCTTCGGAAATATGATCATCACAAGCTGCACCAGTTCAGTCATGTTCAGGAGCAGGGGCGCGCCGCTCATGAGGAGTTCATCGAGGATCTGAGGGCACGGCGCGACAAGCTGGCGTATTCCAGCGTTTGCGTGATGCTTTACACCTCGGGCACGACGGGCAAGCCCAAGGGTGTGGTCCTTTCGAACCGAAACATCATCGAGGCGTCGAAGTCATCTGCCGAGTTCGACACCCTGACCCGCAACGAGGAAGTACTGGCCTACCTGCCTATGGCGTGGGTGGGGGATTTCATATTCTCGGTGGGCCAGGCCTACTGGTGCGCGTTCTGTGTCAACTGTCCCGAAAGCGCCGACACGATGCAGACCGATCTGCGTGAAATCGGGCCGACCTATTACTTCGCCCCGCCCCGTGTGTTCGAAACGCAGCTGACCAACGTGATGATCCGGATGGAGGATGCAGGCCGGCTGAAGCAATGGCTTTTCCACCGTTTCATGGATCATGCGCGCCGGGTCGGGCCGGCGATACTTGATGGCAGGCCGGTCAACGGCTTGGACAGGCTTAAATACAAGCTGGGGCATGTTCTGGTTTACGGCCCCCTCAAGGACACATTGGGCCTTGGACGCGTCCGCGTGGGATACACGGCGGGCGAGGCCATCGGCCCGGAAATCTTTGATTTCTACCGGTCGCTCGGTATCAACCTGAAACAGCTTTACGGTCAGACGGAGGCAAGCGTCTTCATCACCCTGCAACCCGATGGCGAGGTTCGCAGCGATACCGTGGGCGTGGCCGCGCCGGGGGTCGAGCTGCGGATCGACGGCTCGGGCGAGGTGTATTACCGCAGCCCCGGCGTTTTCGAGTATTATTACAAGAACGAGGAAAGCACCGCGAAGACCAAGGATGACGATGGCTGGGTCGCCACCGGCGATGCCGGCTTCTTCGAGGAAGGGTCCGGGCATCTGCGGATCATCGACCGGGCCAAGGATGTCGGCAAGATGGCGGATGGGCGGATGTTCGCGCCCAAATACGTGGAAAACAAGCTGAAATTCTTCCCCAATATCCTGGAGGCCGTCGTGTTCGGGAACCAGCGGGACGAGTGTACGGCCTTCATCAACATTGATCTCAACGCGGTCGGCAACTGGGCGGAGCGAAACAACATTGGCTATGCCTCCTATCAGGAACTGGCCGGTCATCCGCAGGTTCTGGAAACGATCAAGGGGCATGTCGAGGAGGTCAACCGCAGCCTTGCCGAGGACCCGATGCTGTCGCATTGCCAAGTGCATCGGTTCCTCGTGCTGCACAAGGAACTGGACGCGGATGACGGCGAAATGACCCGGACGCGCAAGGTGCGGCGCGGCGTGATCTCGGAGAAGTTCAAGGACCTGCTGACCGCCCTTTATGACGGGTCGAGCGAAATCCGCACGACGACGGAAGTCACCTACGAGGACGGCCGCAAGGGCAGCATCAGCGCGACGCTCAGGATCGTGGACGCGGAGGTGGTCGCGGTTGCCGGGCCAAAGGTGGCGGCCGAATGAGGGATGACCGGATGACGCTCGTTGCCGGACCGGCAACATCGCCCCACCCGCCATCCCGCAAGGCGAGGAATGCTCATTTTTTCATGGGGATAGCCGATGCTTGACGCAAGCGAGGGATACACCACCGAGGATGGTCGCGCCATCGGCGGGGTGGTGATGGAAATGAGGCACATCACGCTGCGCTTTGGCGGCGTGGTGGCCATCAAGGATATCAGCTTCGATGTCAGGGAAGGCGAGATCCGGGCGATCATCGGTCCTAACGGGGCCGGAAAATCCAGTATGCTCAACGTGGTAAGCGGGTTTTACAATCCGCAGGAGGGCGAGGTCTGGTACAAGGGGGCGAAACGGCCACCGATGAAGCCTTACCAAGTTGCGCGCCAAGGCATTGCGCGGACCTTCCAGAACATCGCCCTGTTCGAGGGGATGACCGTTCTGGACAACGTGATGACGGGCCGCATCCGGCAGATGGAAGCCGGGTTATTCGCGCAGGCATTGTGGAAGGGCAAGGCCGAAGAGGAAGAGACCGCGAACCGGGAGGCCGTTGAAAAGATTATTGATTTTCTGGAGATCCAGCATATCCGCAAGACCCCGGTGGGGCGCTTGCCCTACGGGCTCAAGAAGCGGGTGGAACTGGCGCGCGCGCTGGCCGCGGCGCCGTCGATCCTGCTGCTGGACGAGCCCATGGCGGGCATGAACGTTGAAGAGAAAGAGGACATGTCGCGCTTTGTCCTTGATGTGAATGACGAATTCGGCACCACCATCGTGCTGATCGAGCATGACATGGGCGTGGTCATGGACCTGAGCGACCGGGTGGTCGTGATGGATTACGGCAAGAAGATCGGGGACGGGACGCCGGACGAGGTGCGCAACAACCAAGCCGTCATCGACGCTTACCTGGGGGTTGCGCATGACTGATTTCGGGCCATCGGCATCGTGCCGGTATCGCGTCGGCATCGCGCCGGTGCTGGTGCCGCAGACTTGGAGGAGGCGAGTGAATGCCTGATCAGCTGGTATGGGGAATGGAGGTGTTCCTGAACGGCCTGATGGCCGGGGTGCTTTACGCGCTCGTCGCGCTTGGCTTCGTGCTGATCTACAAGGCCAGCGGCATCTTCAACTACAGTCAGGGTGTCATGGCGCTTTTCGCGGCGCTGACGCTTGTCGGGGTCATGGAGGGGCAGGTGCCCTTCAGTCACCTGATCAATGCCGTCTTCGGCACCGAGATACACCATTTCGGCTGGCGCGTGCCGGCACTGGCGGCGATCCTGCTGACGATGGCGGTGATGATCCTGCTGGCCTGGGCGGTCAACCGGTTCATTTTCCGGCATCTCGTCAACCAGGAGCCGATCATCCTGTTCATGGCGACGATCGGTCTGGCCTATTTCCTTGAAGGGTTCGGGGACCTGATGTGGGGCAGCGACATCAAGACCCTGAACGTTGGCCTGCCGCAGGGGATCAACCCGGTGATCGACGAGGTGACCTACCGGATCTTCGGCTATGGTTTCTTCATCGACAATCTGGATCTCGTGGCGACAGGTATCGCCGCCCTGCTGGTGATCGCACTTGTGATTTTCGCGCAATATACCAAGCAGGGCCGGGCGATGCGGGCCGTGGCCGACGACCACCAGGCGGCGCTGAGCGTCGGGATCAGCCTGAATTTCATCTGGGTCATGGTCTGGTCTCTGGCCGGGTTCGTGGCGCTGGTGGCGGGCATCATGTGGGGGACGAAATCCGGGGTGCAGTTCTCGCTGTCGCTGATCGCGCTCAAGGCGCTGCCGGTGCTGATGCTGGGCGGTTTCACCTCGATCCCCGGCGCCATCGTGGGCGGGCTGATCATCGGTGTGGGCGAGAAGCTGTTCGAATTCCTGATCGGGCCGCTGGTGGGCGGCGCGACAGAGAACTGGTTTGCCTACGTGCTGGCGCTTATCTTCCTCGTCTTCCGGCCGCAGGGCCTGTTCGGCGAGAAGATCATCGAGAGGGTGTGACCGACATGAGCAAGATCATCGCCATCGCCAACGTGATCGCCTGGGGCGGGTTCTGGGCCTTCGGCTATCTCGCGCTGACGGCGGGTGTGGAAGAGACCGGCCAGATGGTGCTGGCCGCCGTGCTGGCCGCCCTTGGCGGCGGTGTCGGGATGCTCGCTTTTTTCTGGCTTGTGCGCCACTCGGAGGCCACCGGGTATGCCAGCAGGCCCAACCGCGCGGAAAAGCGCGAGGACGAGGACATGCACGGGGAGGTACGCTAGATGTTTTACCGGGAAGCGGGTGATTTCAAGACCTCCTACGCGGAGGACAGCCAGACCTTTCCGATCAAGTTCGACAGGTACCGGTACTACGCGGTGCTTCTGGTCGGGTTCGCCATCATCCCGTTCGTCATAAACGATTACTGGGTGAACGCGGTTTTCCTGCCCTTCCTGATCTACTCGATCGCGGCGATCGGGCTGAACATCCTCGTGGGGTATTGCGGGCAGGTCAGCCTTGGCACGGGCGGGTTCATGGCCGTCGGGGCCTATGCCGTCTACAAGCTGATGACCGGGTTCCCCGACATCAGCATTTTCATTCACGTCATCCTTGCCGGCGGGATCACCGCGGTGGTCTGCGTGCTTTTCGGCCTGCCCAGCCTGCGTATCAAGGGGTTCTACCTGGCGGTCGCGACACTGGCGGCGCAGTTCTTCCTCGTCTGGCTGTTCAACCGCGTGCCGTGGTTCTACAACTACTCCGCCTCGGGGCAGATCAGCGCGCCCGAGCGCACGATCCTCGGGATCCCGGTGACGGGGGCGGAAACCGCGCCGTGGGCGGCCTATCTTTTCTGCCTGGTGTTCTGCGCGGGCAGCGCGATCTTCGCGCGGAACCTGACACGCGGCATGGCCGGGCGGAAGTGGATGGCCATCCGCGACATGGACATCGCCGCGGAGATCATCGGGGTGAATCCGCTGAAGGCCAAGCTGACGGCGTTCGCCGTTTCGGGGTTCTTCGTCGGCATCGCCGGGGCGCTGTTCTTCGCCGTCTATCTTGGCGCCGTCGAGGTGGGCGAGGCGTTCGGGATCAACAAGTCGTTCCTCGTGCTGTTCATGGTGATCATTGGCGGGCTCGGCTCGATCTTCGGGAGTTTCGCCGGGGCGGCGTTCCTCGTGTTGCTGCCGGTTCTTCTGAAGAACGTTCTGGTGGGCGGGCTCGGCTGGCCCACCGATCTGGCGGCGCATCTGGAATTCATCATCGTTGGCGGGCTGATCGTCACCTTCCTGGTGGCCGAGCCGCACGGGCTGGCGCAGCTGTGGCGCGTTGCCAAGGAGAAACTGAGGCTCTGGCCCTTCCCGCACTAGGGCGGGCCCAAGGAGGTGCGGCGGGGGCGCAACCCCGCCCGGAAAGTGCATCGGAGAAACCAAGGGAGGATGTGAACCGATGAAACGGAAACTTTTTGGTGCAGCGGTGGCGGCGATCATGGCCGCCGGGCCGGCACTGGCGGAACTGGTCATCGCCGATCTGAGCTATCGGACAGGCCCCTACGCCGCGAGCGGCATCCCGTTTTCCGACGGGTACCAGGACTACTTCACGCTGTTGAACGAACGCGACGGTGGCATCGGGGGGGAGCCCGTCAGGATCGCCGAGTGCGAAACGGGATACAATACCGAGAAGGGCGTCGAGTGCTACGAGTCGACCAAGGGCACCGGCGCGCTTGTCTACCAGCCGCTGAGCACCGGTATCACTTACCAGTTGATCCCCAAGGTCACCGCGGATGAAATCCCGCTGCATTCGATGGGCTACGGGCGCACGTCCGCCGCCAACGGCAAGGTGTTCAAGTGGGTGTTCAACTATCCGGGCACGTACTGGGATGCCGCCTCGATCATGGTCAAGCACGCGCTCGAGGTCGAGGGCAGCCTCGAGGACAAGACCATCGCGCTGGTCTATCACAACTCGGCCTACGGCAAGGAGCCGATCCGCACGCTGGAGGCGCTCAGCGAGAAGCACGGATTCGACCTGACACTGCTGGCCGTCGATCATCCCGGGCAGGAGCAGAAATCCCAGTGGCTGCAAATCCGCCGCGAGCGCCCGGATTACGTGTTCATGTGGGGATGGGGCGTGATGAACCAGGTCGCGATCCAGGAGGCCGCCAACATCCGTTTCCCGATGGAGAACTTCATCGGTGTCTGGTGGTCGGGGGCGGAACCCGATGTTCTGCCCGCGGGTGAGGCCGCGCACGGCTACAAGTCGATCAACTTCACCGGGACGGGCACGGATTACCCGATCTTCGATGACATGCAGGAACATGTCGTCGATGCCGGGAAGGCCGCCGGTGACGGCACCAGCCTGGGCCAGGTCCAGTACAACCGCGGCATGTTCGCCGCGATGATGGCCGCCGAGGCGATCAAGACCGCGCAAGAGATGCACGGCGTGTCGAAGATCGACCGCGACATGATGCGCGACGGGATGGAAAACCTCGAGATCACCGCGGCGAAGCTGGAGGCGCTCGGCCTGCCGGACTTCGCGCCGACATTCGAGGTGAGCTGCGAAAACCACAGCGGCCCGGGCAAGGCGCTGGTCCAACAGTGGGACGCGGAAGCCCAGGAATGGAACGCCATCACCGATTTCATGGTGGCCGACCGGGAGCTGATCATGCCGCTTATCATGGAGGACTCCATGGCCTATGCCGAGGAGAACGACATCGAAATGCGCTGCCAGTAAGGCGGTCGGCGTGACATCGGGGCGTGGCGGCGGTGCCGCCGCGCCCGTCCCAGCCCCCCGGCTATGACGGAGACACGAGAATGCAGGACGCAGGACACGGCGAGGCGACCCTTCTGGAGGTCAACAACATCGAGGTGATCTACAATCACGTGATCCTCGTGCTGAAGGGCGTGAGCCTGAGCGTGCCCAAGGGCGGCATAACCGCGCTTCTGGGCGGGAACGGCGCGGGCAAGACCACCACGCTCAAGGCGGTGTCCAACCTTCTGAAATCCGAACGCGGCGAGGTGACCAAGGGCAATATCCGCTATCGCGGCGAGCGCGTGCAGGACCTTGTGCCGTCGGACCTGGTGAAGAAGGGCGTGATACAGGTGATGGAGGGGCGCCATTGCTTCGAGCACCTGACCGTGGAGGAGAACCTGCTGACCGGCGCGTATACACGCGGGTCGAGCCGGGGCGAGATCGAGACGGACCTGGAGCTGGTCTATACCTACTTCCCCCGGCTGAAGGAGCGGCGCCGCAGCCAGGCCGGTTATACCTCGGGCGGGGAGCAGCAGATGGTGGCCATCGGCCGCGCCCTGATGAGCCGCCCGGAAACCATCCTGCTGGACGAGCCGTCGATGGGGCTGGCCCCGCAGCTGGTGGAACAGATTTTCAACATCGTCAGGTCGCTGAACGAGGAGGAAGGGTACACGTTCCTGCTGGCCGAGCAGAACACCAACGTCGCCCTGCGTTTCGCGCATTACGGCTACATCCTTGAATCGGGGCGCGTGGTGATGGACGGCCCCGCCGCCGACCTGCGCGAGAACCCGGATGTCAAGGAATTCTACCTCGGCATGTCGGAGGAAGGGCGCAAGAGTTTCCGCGACGTGCGCAGCTATCGCCGCCGCAAGCGGTGGCTGAGCTGACCGGGGTCATGGATGTGCAAGGCGCCGCAGCGGGGCGGCCAGCGGAGGAACGGGCAATGTCAGATTTTTTCGACACTCTGGAAACGCGCAGCGCGGACTTGCGGCAGGCGGCCATCGCCCGAATGCTGCCCGAACAGATCGCGCGGGCCAAGGCGCTGGCGGGCTATGGCGGGGCGCTGGACGGGGTGGACCCAGCCGCGGTACGGGACCCGTCCGACCTGCGCCGGTTGCCGGTGCTGCGCAAATCCGACCTTGGCCGCGCGCAGGGGGATGCCGCGCCGTTCGGCGGCCTGACGACCCGGACGGCCAGCCAGTTCGCCCACGTGTTCCAGTCCCCCGGCCCGATCTACGAGCCGGGAAGCGACAGCCATGACTGGTGGCGCATGGGCCGGTTCCTGCATGCCTGCGGCGTGGGCAAGGGCGACATCGTGCAGAACTGTTTCGGCTATCACCTGACACCCGCCGGCATGATCTTCGAGAACGGCGCGCGCGCCGTCGGGGCCGCCGTGCTGCCGGCCGGCACGGGCCAGACCGAGTTGCAGGCCCGCGCGGCGCATGACGTGGGCATCACCGCTTATGCCGGGACGCCCGATTACCTGAAGGTGATCCTCGACAAGGCGGACGAGATGGGCCTGCCCACAGGAATCGGCAAGGCCGCCGTGGGGGGCGGGGCGCTATTCCCGTCGCTCAGGCAGGAATACGCGGATCGCGGCATCGCGTGCCTGCAATGCTATGCCACGGCCGATCTGGGCAATATCGCCTATGAAAGCCCGGCGCAGGACGGGTTGATCGTGGACGAGGGCGTGATCGTCGAGATCGTGACGCCCGGCACCGGCGATCCGGTGGCGCCGGGAGAGGTGGGCGAGGTGGTGGTGACCACGCTGAACCCCGACTATCCGCTGATCCGGTTCGCCACCGGCGACCTGTCGGCCCTGATGGAGGGCGCAAGCCCCTGCGGCCGCACGAATATTCGCATCAAGGGGTGGATGGGCCGCGCTGACCAGACGACCAAGATCAAGGGCATGTTCGTGCGCCCCGAGCAGGTCGCCGCCCTTGTCGCGCGGCATGACGAGATCGCCCGTGCCCGCGTCATCGCCGACCGCGAGGGCGAGATGGACGTGATGACCGTGCAGATCGAGGCGGATGGCGGGGACGCGGACAGCTATGCCGGATCGGTGGCGGATGCGCTGAAGCTCACGGGCCGGGTCGAGATCGTCGCGCGCGGCAGCCTGCCCAATGACGGCAAGGTGATCGAGGACAGGCGCAGCTATGAATGAGCCTCCGGGCGGTCATTTCTCTAGCACGTAGCTTCCGGGGGCCGGGCCGAGGGGCGGCAACCCGCGGTCCGGGGCGCCGGTCGATGGTGGCGCCACGGGGGCTGCCGACCGGGCCCTGAGCCAGTCATGCCAGTGCGGCCACCATGACCCCGGCTGCGCCGGCAGGTCATCGAGCCACGTTTCGGGTGACATGTACTGATCACCGGGGGCGCGGTGGCCCGTGCGGTAGTGCCGGTGCGGATGGCCGGGCTCGGACACGATGCCGCCGTTGTGCCCGCCGCTGGCCAGAACGAAGTGCATGTCGGTCTCGGTAAAGAGCCTCGCCTTGTAGACGGATTGCCACGGGGCGATGTGGTCCTTCTCGGTGCCGAGCACGAACATCGGCACCTTGAGGTCGCTCAGGGCGATGACTTGTCCCGCGACCGCGAAGCGCCCGGCGCTGAGCCGGTTTTCAAGGAAAAGGCCGCGCAGGTATTCCGAGTGCATCCGCGCCGGCATCCGGGTGGCGTCGGCGTTCCAGATGCTCATGTCGGTCGGCATGTCTTCGTGCCCCAGCAGGTAGCGGTGAACGGCCCGGCTCCATACCAGGTCCTCGGCGCGCAGCACCTTGAAGGCGCCCGCCATCTGGGTGCTGTCGAGATAGCCCTGTTCCCACATCATGTCCTCGAGAAAGGCGATCTGGCTTTCGTCCACGAAAAGCATCAGCTCGCCCGCCTCGGCGAAATCCGTCTGTGCCGCCAGAAGCGTCAGCGAGGCCAGCCTGTCATCCCCGTCGCGCGCCATGGTGGCCGCGGTGATGGCCGAGATCGTGCCGCCAAGGCAGTAGCCGCACAGATGCACGCGGGTGTCGGGCCGAATCCGGGTGACGGCATCGAGCGCGGCCATGACGCCGGATTTCCGGTAATCCTCGAGCGAGAGCCCGGCCTGATCCGCCGTCGGGTTGCACCACGAGATGGCGAAGACCGTGTGCCCTTGCCCCACCAGCCAATTGATCAGCGAATTCTGCGGCCTGAGATCGAGAATGTAGTATTTCATGATCCAGGCAGGGACGATCAGCACCGGTTCGGGATGCACCTGTTCGGTCTGCGGGCTGTACTGGATGACCTCGCAGATATCGTTGCGATAGATCACCTCGCCCGGCGTGCAGGCCAGATCGCGCCCGACCTGCAGCGGCGGATCCTCCGGCGCGGTGCCGAGCGTGTCCTGCGCAAGCAGCGCCGCCCCGTTCAGGAAGTTGGCGCCGCCGGTTTCCTGCGCGGCGGCGATGATCTCGGGGTTGGTGGCCGGGAAGTTCGACGGCGAAAGCGTGTCGAGCGCCTGCCGGAACATGAACCGGGTGCGGTCGCCGTGCTTTTCCTGCAACCCGCTGAGGCCGGTGGTGGCATTTTCCCACCAGTCCTGCATGGCAAGGAAATTCTGCTGCAGGATGGCGGGGACGGGCGCCTGCCACCCGTCATGGGTAAAGCGGTGGTCCTGCGGGGTGGGCCGGAAGGGCGGCTCGGGCATCGGGGTCGAGGGGATGAGGGCGGACACGCTGTAGGACCAGAGTTTCAATCCGTTTTCCGTAGCGTGGCGGGCCAGTTCCATCTGGCGGCCGGGCGCGCGTGCAAGGTGCAGGGCCCAGTCCGTCAGGGCGCTGGCCGTGGCATGGGGGGACAGCCCGCCGGTCATCTGCGCGGTGGCCGCGCGCAGCGCGCGATCGACGCTGTTGCGGCCATCCGGGCCCGCGGGGGCCGGGGAACGGGGCGTTTGCTTGTCTGGCTGTGTCGTCGTGCGATCCATTCAGTGCGGTCCTTTCGTCGGTCCGGGCGATGTGCCCGCGCGTGTATCCGATCATTCTATCATGACAGGCGGGTAACGGGCCTGTCGCCTGTTCAGAACCTGTTGGCGTCATAGGGCGCCAGATCGATGTTGGGCGGCGTCCCGTCGATGAGGCCGGCCACGATGCGCCCGGTCTTGGGCCCCGCTGTCAGGCCGACATGCTGGTGGCCGAAGGCGGCATGCACGCCCGTCTGCCCGATCTCGCCGATCAGCGGCAGGCTGTCGGGGGTGGAGGGGCGGAAGCCCATCCATTCCTCGGCGCCATCGTGGGACAGGTCGGGAAAGTACCTTTTGCTGTGCCGCCGTATCAGCGCCAGCGGCGCGCGCGACGGCCCTTTCGACAGCCCGCCCAGTTCCACGGTGCCGGCGCAGCGCAGGCCGTTGTTCATGGGGTTCACCGCGAACTTGCCGCTGGCGATCATCATCGGGTTGCGCGGCAATTGCGACGGATTGGTGAAATGCAGGTGATAGCCGCGTTCGGCCTCCAGCGGGACGCGCAGGCCCAGCTTGCGCAGCAGCGGCTTGGACCAGATGCCGGCGGCAAGCACCGCCCTGTCGCAGGGCAGGGGGCCGTGATCGGTCTCGACCGACGTGACATGCCCGTCCGACAGCGTGATGTCGCGGACCTCGGCCTGCCGGTAGGTACCGCCCTCTGCGTCGAGGACCTTCGCCAGATCGGCCATGTAGGCACCGGGATCGAGTATATGGCCGTGATCCTTCAGCAGGGCCATGCAGCCCGCGGCGGGGCCTAGGATGGGCTCGGCTTCGCGCACGGCGGGGCCTTCGAGAAGGTCGGGAACAAAGCCCATCTCGCGCTTGATGGCCCATGAATAGCTGTCCTTGTCGAAATCCTTGCGGGAGCCGTAGACATACCCGAAATCGCTGGTGGCCAGCCATTTCTCGGCCATGGTGCCGCGGACGAGCGCGCGATGCTGGTCAACGCTGTCGCCCACGATGGGCATCAGCCCGGCGACCATGCGCCGCGTGCCCGCCTCGGTCGCGTTGGCCGCGAAGCGCGCCAGCCACGGCAGCATCCGGGGCAGGTACGACCATTGCATGAACAGCGGGGAGGCCGGGTTCGCAAGGTATTTCAACGCGGTCGGGATCAGGTCGGGCGTGTTGACGGGCACGATCCCCCATTGCGCGAGCAGCCCGGCATTGCCGAAGGACGCGCCGGCGCCGGGATGGTCACGGTCCAGCAGCGTCACCGCGTGGCCGCCGCGGCGCAGCCAGATCGCGGCGGACAGGCCGCAAATGCCGGCGCCGATGACGACGATGTTGCGTGATCCGGACATCGGATGCCCCCGAATTGTGCCTAGCTGGGGCGTCACCTAACCCCGGTTCGGGGGGCGGGGCAAGCCGGCGGGAGCGAATCATGTTCATGTCACCGTGGTGATGAGGGGCGCATGGCGGTATCCCGCCGGCCGCGTACACGGACCGCTGACATCGCGGGCATCGGCCCGGAAACGGCACGGATGCTGCTGAAATTGACGGCAAGCGGGGGGATGCCGCGCGCCGCGGCATGGCGTCCGGCGGGGCGGCCTGTTTCGGCTGTAGATCCATTCAGATGCGGCGCGGCGCGCACCCTGCCGTGTCTTCCTTCCCCGCTGCCCCGTGCAGCGGGGCTTTTTTCGACTCGTGCCATGCGGCTGCCACAAGGGGCCGGTCACGGGCGCAATCGGCCCCCTGCGAGATTCATGTATGCCCGCTTTCGCGGCAGAAAGCAGAAAAATTGGGCGTCCGCAGGGACGCAAAAGACCCCGAAACAGGCGCCGAGCGGGCCGGCACGGCAGGGGTGACGCGGTGCGGAAGCCCCGCCGGCGCGGCCGGGAGCATGAAAAATGGCTTCAAGATCAGCTTTCTGGCGGGCCGCGCTCGCCGCCGGGAAGGGGCGCAGACGGCGCCCGCCAGGCCGGGGGCTTGGCCAAGGGCGCGGCTTTCCCGGAAGGCGGGAAAGGTTTGTCATGGGCCGGGGCGAACCGCTTGTATTCCGGTTGTGAACCGGTCGCCCGCGCTGCGGCGGGAACCGGTACAACACGGAGGTAATGAAACATGGAAGAACAACTTGCGGAACTCGCGGCGAAGGTCGCCGCGATGGAAACCAAGGGCAATCTGACGAACACGATGTTCGCGGAGACCTATTACTACATCACGATCCCGCTCATGGTGATCATCCATGCCGGGTTCCTGGCCTACGAGATGGGCGCCTCGCGCGCCAAGAACGCGCTGTCGTCTGGCGTGAAGAACATTCTGGCGATCGCGTTCGTGATCCCGGCCTTCTATTTCTTCGGCTGGTGGGTCTACTGGGCGTTTCCGAACGGGTTTTCCCTGTCGGCGGGCCCGAACGAGATTTCCGGCGCGGCCTATGCCAGCAGCTTTGCATGGGGCTGGGGCGAGGCCGCGTCGTTCATGGGGCCCAATATCGACGACCAAATCAGCGGCGTCTTCTGGGGGGCCTTCACGCTGTTCGCCGCGACGACGGCCTCGATCATGTCGGGGGCCGTGATCGAGCGGATCCAGACCGTCGGGTTCGTGATACTGGCGGTCATTCTGGGCGGCTTCAGCTGGACGCTGGCGGCCGCATGGGGGTGGCACGCCGATGGCTGGCTGGTCCAGCAATGGGGCGTGCATGACTTCGGCGCCGCCGGCCTGGTGCACGCGGTCGCGGCGTTCTTCGCGCTCGGGGTGCTGATCAATCTCGGGCCGCGCATCGGCAAGTTCAACGAGGACGGCACGGCCAACCATCTGGCGGGGCACAACCTGCCCTTCACCGCCACCGGGCTCATGCTGATCATCGTGGGCTTCTGGGGGTTCCTGATGGCCTGTGTCGTCGTGGGCGGCGAAGCGTGGTCGTGGGGGGGCAACTTCAGCACGATCTACGGTACGCCCACCAATCTCGGGGCGCTGGCCTTCAACATCCTGATGGCGGTCGCCGGCGGGATCATCGGTGCGTGGCTGGCCACGCGGGATCCGTTCTGGATGATGTCCGGGGCGCTTGCCGGGATCATCTCGGTCGCGTCCGGTCTGGACATCTACTGGCCCGGCCTGACCTTCATACTGGCCTTCGGCGCCGGCGTGATCCTCAAGCCCGCGGCGAACGTGCTGGAGCGCATGGGCATCGACGACGCCGTCGGCGCCGTGACGGTGCATGGCACGATCGGTGTCTACGGCATGGTGGCGCTGGGCATTTTCGCCAACGGTTACCCGGCGTTGCTGGGTGAGGACGCGCCGACCATCAGCCTGATCGGGCAGATCGTCGGGGCCATCGTTTTCGTGGTGATCGGGCTGTCGACCGGCTATGTCAGTTCGCTGGTTCTCAAGGCGCTGGGAATGCTGCGCGTGCCCGAGGCCGCCGAGAAGGCGGGTCTGGACACCGTGAAGGTGCCGGCACAGGCCTATCCCGAGGGCATCAACGCATCACCGCCGGCATCGGTTTGACACAGGAGGAAGAAAGACATGGGATTTCCGTTTGACACCCAAAGCTGGGACGCCGCGAGCGGCGCGATATTCATGGGCGCCGGCGGCGCCATGCCCGGGCTTTACACGATCATTGCTATCGGCCTGTGCATATTGGCGCTGGCCATGGGTCAGAAGACCGAGATGAGCAAGTACGACAACCACAAGTGAGCCCGCGGGCCACGAGGCCCCGCCGCGTATCGTGCGGCGGGGCGTTCGCGGTTTGCGGCGGACCGGCGGATTGCCACGCGGCTGCCGGACAGGAAGCGACACCGCATGAAAAAACCCTGCCCGGGGGCAGGGTTTTTTCGTTAGTCCGTCGTACGATCGTCCTGTCAGCCCTGGCGGGCCTTGAACCGGCGCTGTGTCTTGTTCACGACGTAGACGCGGCCTTTGCGGCGCACGACACGGCAATCGCGGTGCCGGTTCTTGAGCGAACGAAGCGAGTTCTTGACCTTCATCGGTCCTCTCCTTGTGTCGCGGCGCGGGCCAGCGCCTCGGGTTCGCGGGTGTCCGCGCAATGCGCGGACAGTGAAATGGTGGGCGATACTAGGATCGAACTAGTGACCCCTTCGATGTCAACGAAGTGCTCTACCGCTGAGCTAATCGCCCGTGTTGCCGACCCGCAGGATGCCCCAACCAAAAGGGGCGCGGTTCCCCGCGCCGGTAGCAAGGGCGTATAAAAGGAGTCGGCACGGGGATCAAGGGCTTTTCCACGGTCAATTTACGACTATGATGTCGCTCAAGGAGGAACCATGCCCGAGGCCGCCTATCATCTCGTCCATCCCGCGGCACGGACCACGTCGGTGGTCTTTGCATCGCCTCACAGCGGGCGGGATTATCCGGCGGCCTTCCTTCGGCGCAGCGTGCTCAACCATCACGAGATACGCAGTTCCGAAGACGCTTTCGTCGACCGGCTGTTCGAGGTGGCGCCGCAGGTCGGCGCGCCGTTTCTCCGGGCCGGGATGCCACGCGCCTTCGTCGATCTGAACCGCAGCGCCGAGGAACTGGACCCGGCCCTGGTCGAGGGGGTGCCGCGCGGCGGGCACAATCCGCGCGTCGCGTCCGGGCTGGGGGTGATTCCCCGGGTGGTGGCGAACGGCCGGGCGATCTATGCCGGCAAGATCGATCGTGCCGAGGCCGCGTGGCGGATCGACACCTTCTGGCGGCCCTATCACCGGGCCCTGCAACAGCAGCTTGACCATGCCGCCGGGAGGTTCGGACAGTCGATCCTGATCGATTGCCACTCGATGCCGCACGAGGCGATGGATTCGGTGGCGCGCCGCGGCGGCAAGCGCCCCGAGGTGGTGCTGGGCGACAGGTTCGGCGCTGCCGCTGCCCCCGAGATCGTTGACGGGATCGAGGCGGCGTTCGCCGATGCCGGGCTGGTCGTCACGCGCAACACGCCCTTCGCCGGCGCCTACATCACCCAGCATTACGGGCGCCCGACGCGCAACCGCCACGCGATCCAGGTCGAGATCGACCGCGCGCTTTACATGGACGAGCGGCGCATCCGGCCCGGTGCCGGTTTCGAGGCGTTCCGGACGCTCCTCGGATCGGTGATTGCCGGCATCGCCGATATCGGCCGGGTGGTCGACGGCTCGCTCGCGGCGGAATAGGCCCGCGCCGCCGCGCCGGCGGGCGGCATCACCGCAGGGACCGGCCCTTGACGATCGCCTGCTTGCCGAAGCGACGGCGGATCGTGTCCGTCGCCCGCTCGGCCTGCCACCGGCGGGTGGCGTCCGGATCCAGCAGGTCGCCCGACCGGTCGGCCTGTGCCCCCGGCACCAGGTCGCTGATCCCCACCCCGATGAGCCGGAACGGCCCCTGAAGCCGGGCCGAGTCAAGAAGCGGGCGTGCCGTGCGATAAAGCGTGTCGGCCATGTGCGAGGGGTCGCGCAGGGCGTGACGCCGCGTGAGCGTGCCATGATCCGCGCGCTTGAGCTTGAGCGTCACGACCCGGCCGGCGAGCTCCTTGGCCTTGGCGCGGTCGGCCACCTTCTCGGCCAGCCGCCAGAGATGCCCGTCGAGCAGGTCCGCGTCGCCCGTGTCCTCGGCGAAGGTGGTTTCGTTGGAAATCGACTTGACCGGCGCATCGGCCGAGACGCGCCGCGTGTCCTGCCCGCGCGCGAGGTGCCACAGCCTGTCGCCCATGGTGCCGAAGCGGGCCACGAGGTCGGTATGGTCCCAGCGCAGCAGGTCCGAGAAGCGGCGGATGCCGGCCGCCTCCAGCGCGGCGCGGCTGGACTGCCCCACGCCCCAGATCAGGCTGACCGGCCTGTCATGCAGGAACGCGGCGGTCTCGGCCCGGCCGATCACCGAGAAACCGTGCGGCTTGTCCATGTCCGAGGCCAGCTTGGCGAGAAACTTGTTGTGGCTCAGCCCGATGGAGCCGGTCAGCCCCAGCTCGTCGCGCATCCGTTTCACAAGCCCGGCCAGCATGACCGCGGGGGGCGCGCCATGCAGCCGCGTGGTGCCCGTGAGATCGAGAAACGCCTCGTCCAGCGAAAGCGGTTCCACCGCCGGGGTCAGGTCACGCATCATGTCGCGGATCCGGCGGGAAATCGCGGCATAAACCTCCATGCGGGGTTTCATCACCACCGCGTCCGGACACAGCCGCAGCGCCTTGAACATCGGCATGGCCGAATGCACGCCCCGGATGCGCGCCACGTAGCAGGCGGTGGAGACGACGCCGCGGCGTCCGCCCCCGATGATGAGCGGCCGAGCCTCCAACTCGGGGTTGTCGCGTTTCTCGACGCTCGCGTAGAAGGCGTCGCAATCCATGTGGGCGATGGACAGCGTTTCCAGCTCGTCATGCGCGACGGTGCGCGGGCTGCCGCAGGCGGGGCAGCGCGCGGGCATGTCGAACCGGGTCAGGCAGTCGCGGCAAAGGTCGAAGACCGAGATGCCATCGTCGCCCCCGCCCGCGACGACGAAGGCCCGGTTGCCGATCTCGACGGTCTCGACCGCCTGCACGTCCCCGAACCGGGTG
>NZ_JBKOTX010000023.1:0-47972 GCF_047086965.1 Roseovarius halophilus (ex Wu et al. 2025)
CCTGCCGGACTTCGACATGCCCGATGGCGGGTTGAACATCCGGTTGAACGACCACTGGGTTCCGCAGGAAGCGCGAATGATCGACTACAAGAGGTTCGCCGCTGAAGCCTTTGCCCATGCGAATAAAATAGACAAGCGAATATGGGGCAAGCCGGGCGCCCGGATCGGTCTTGTCGCCGCCGGCAAGAACTGGCTCGACCTGTCCCACGCGCTTGACCTGCTGGGCATTGATGCGAGTGAGGCGGAAAGGCTTGGGGTCACGACGTACAAGATCGGTCAGACCTTCCCCATGGACATGAAGGGCTTCCATGACTGGGCCGAGGGGCTGGACCTGATCATCGTGGTCGAGGAAAAGCGCAAGCTGATCGAGGTGCAGATCAAGGAGGCGATCTTCGACGACCGACGGGGCCGTCGCGTCTATGGCGCGTACAAGGGTGGTGCGGGGTCGCTGCATCTCGAAGAGCTGTTCCCGGCCCGCATGGCGCTCGATCCCGTGATGATCGCCGAGAAGATCGCGCACATCCTGATCGAGGAAGGTCGCGGCACCGATGCCATCAAGGCCGGTCTTCGGGATATCCAAGACGCAAGAAAGCAGGATGACGAAAGCGATATCGCGGCGCGCTTGCCCTATTTCTGCGCCGGCTGTCCGCACAACAGCTCGACAAAGCTGCCGGACGGGGCGCGTGCCTATGCCGGGATAGGTTGCCACATCATGGCGCTGTGGATGGACCGGGAAACCTCGGGCTACACGCATATGGGCGGGGAAGGCGCGAACTGGGTCGGCGAGGCGCCTTTCTCCGGCCGGCAGCACGTTTTCCAGAACATCGGCGACGGCACCTACAATCATTCCGGCATCATGGCTATCCGTGCGGCGCTGGCGGCAGGCACCAACATTACCTACAAGATCCTGTACAACGACGCCGTCGCGATGACCGGCGGCCAAGGCAACGACGGCGCGCTGACACCCGATCGGATCGCTCGCGAACTGCTGGCGATGGGCGTCAGGGAGGTGGCCGTTGTCTTCGACCCCAAGGAAGAACCCGATCGCGCCCAATTCCCGGCGGATGTTGGTTGGCACGAACGCTCGGAACTGCCGAGTGTTCAGGAAAAGTTTCAGCAGATCAAAGGTGTATCCGCCATAATTTACGTTCAGACCTGCGCCGCCGAGAAACGGCGCCGGCGCAAGCGCGGCACCTTCCCGGACCCTGACAAACGTGTCTTCATCAATACCGACGTCTGCGAAGGCTGCGGCGATTGCGGCATCCAGTCGAACTGCGTGGCCATCGTGCCGGTCGAGACCGAGTTCGGCCGCAAGCGGGCCGTCGACCAATCGAGCTGCAACAAGGATTTCAGTTGCCTCAAGGGGTTCTGTCCGTCCTTCATGACGCTGGAAGGGGCAACGCCGCGCAAGGAGGCGGCCGAGGACCTTGAGCTGCCGGCACTGCCCATCCCGGACTTGCCGCGGATCCGCGGCACACACAACGTGGTCATTACCGGTGTCGGCGGCACGGGCGTCGTCACGATCGGGGCGGTGATCGCGCAGGCCGCGCAACTGGATGGCAAGGGCGCAGGCATGATGGAAATGGCCGGGCTCGCACAAAAAGGCGGTGCGGTGCACATTCATTGCCGATTGTCCGAAAAGCCCGCCGATATCAGCGCGATCCGTGTGGCTCTCGGCGAAGCCGACGTGCTGATCGGCGGTGACCTCGTGGTCAGTGCGGGGGCCGCCACGCTTGGATTGACCCGTCCGGGCCGGACCGGCGCGGTCGTGAACAACCATGAAACGATGACGGGCGAGTTCACCCGCGATACCGAGTTCAAACTGCCCAAGGAGGGTCTGGAACTAACCCTCGAACGGCGTCTCGGTGACGGGTTGCTGTGCTTCGACGCCAACGAGCTGGCGAAATCGACGATGGGTGACTCGATCTTTTCCAACATGATCGTGTTCGGCGCGGCATGGCAGCGCGGCTTGATCCCGCTGAGCCGTGAAGCCATTGCCGGGGCGATCGAGATGAACGGGGCGGCGGTGCAGAAGAACCTGCGTGCCTTCGACGTGGGACGCTGGGCGGCGGCCTTTCCGGAGCAGGCCGAGAGACGCCTCGCCCCGAGCAGTGCCAAGCTGCCGAAATCACTGGACGAAAAGATCGCCGATCGCGCCGATCACCTGACGGCTTACCAGGGCCCACGCCTTGCCAAGCGGTACCGGGCGATGGTGGACAGCATTGATGACCCCGACATCAAGGGCGCCATCGCCGAAGGGTACCACAAGCTGTTGTCCTACAAGGACGAATATGAGGTGGCCCGCCTTCTGCTGACCAGCCGCGACAAGGCGCGGGAGGAATTCGGGGGCGATTTCCGGATGAGCTTCCACCTCGCCCCGCCGCTTCTGGCGCGCGAGGGGCCCGACGGGCGCCCGCAGAAGCGGGCGTTCGGACCGTGGCTCGAGCGGCCGCTCCGGGTGCTTGCCCGCTTGCGAGGGCTGCGGGGAACGCCGTTCGACCCCTTCGGATATACGGCCGAGCGGCGGATGGAGCGCGCCTTGATCCGCCAATACGAAAAGGACATGGCCGAAGTTCTGCCCACGCTGGATGCCGCCACGCGCGAACCGATCAGGGCGCTGGCCGAACTGCCGCTTGCCATTCGCGGTTTCGGTCCGGTGAAACAGGCCAACGCGGCGCAGGCGGCGCGGCGGCGCGGGGAGCTTATGGCAACGATCCGCGCGGGTGGTCCGCAGGTGACCCGCGTGGCCGAGTGAGCGTCATGAAACCTTCATCCTCGCTGGTCACAAGCATCGGACAGGCTCGGTAAACTCGCGAATCGGATGAGGTTTTGACAATGCTGCAGGAACGCCAGATCGCGCGTGACATAAGTTATGCGTATTCGGCACAGACACGCGGCGGGCGGGCGGTGATCCGTACCATGGAGAATCTGACCGGCCGGATGCGGCTGATCAATAGGGCACAGGGCTACGAACGCGAGATCGCGGACGGGCGTGACTTCTGGCAGGTGATGGTCGAACGCTACGGCCTGACGCTCGACGTGATCGGCGGAAGCCTCGCGAACATTCCGCGAGACAGGCCGCTCATCCTCATCGCCAACCATCCCTACGGTATTCTGGACGGGCTCATGATGGGCCACATCCTCAGTGAGGCGCGCGGCGATTTCCGGATCCTCGCGCATCAGGTCTTCCGAAAAGCCGAGGACCTGAACCGGATAATCCTGCCGATCAGTTTCGATGAAACGCGCGAAGCACGGGCGCTCAACCTGCAGACCCGCCGGACCGCGCTGGAGTATCTGGGGCAGGGCGGCGCGATCGGCATTTTTCCCGGCGGCACCGTCAGTACGGCGGTCAAACCCTTTGACCAGCCGCTCGATCCGGGCTGGCGGGGCTTCACGGCGCGCATGGTGGCGAAATCCGAAGCGACCGTCGTGCCGGTTTTTTTCGATGGTCACACGAGCCGTCTTTTCCAGCTTGCCAGCCATCTGCACTACACCTTGCGCATGGGCCTGATGCTCAAGGAATTCGGCAAGCGCGTCGATACCTCCGTTCGGGTCGTGATCGGCGACCCGATACGGCGTGACGCGCTAAATGCGCTCCGGGGAGATCCGAAATCGCTGATGGCATTTCTGCGCCACAAGACGTATGAACTGTCCCCGAGGCCGGTCGACCCGGCCGAGACCGGATTTGAATTCGAGTAAGGGCGTCAAGCGCAAAAGCCGATGGCAGTTGGACTCTTCGACAGCGGGCTGGGCGGGCTGACCGTCTGGAGGGCGATCCGCGAGCAGTTGCCCGACGTGCCGCTCGTCTATCTGGGCGACAATGCGCACGCACCCTACGGCGTACGTGATGCCGAGAACATCCACGACCTGACACGGCGACATGTCCACACGCTTTGGGATGCGGGGTGCGACCTCGTGATTCTCGCCTGCAATACCGCCTCGGCGGCGGCGCTGCGCCGGATGCAGGAGGACGGCGTGCCGCCCGGCAAACGGGTTCTGGGCGTTTTCGTGCCGTTGATCGAAGCGGTGACCGAACGGCAGTGGGGCGACAATTCCCCGCCGCGCGAGGTTGCCGTCAACCATGTCGCGCTGTTCGCCACGCCGGCCACGGTCAGCAGCCGTGCCTTCCAACGCGAGCTTGCCTTCCGCGCCATCGGCGTGGATGTCGAGGCGCAGGCCTGCGGTGGCGTTGTGGACGCCATCGAGGACGGCGACATGATCCTGGCCGAGGCGCTGGTGCGTTCCCATGTCGATGCGCTCAAACGCAAGATGCCCCGGCCCCAAGTGGCCGTTCTGGGCTGCACCCATTACCCGCTGGTGCAGGAGGCTTTCCAGGCCGCGCTCGGAAACGACGTCAAGGTTTTTTCGCAGCCTGATCTGGTCGCCGCCTCTCTGGCGGATTACCTCAATCGCCATCCGGGGATGAAGGGAAGCGGCGCCGAGATGCGGTTCCTGACAACGGGCGACCCGGGCCGAGTGTCAGACCGGGCGACGCAATTCTTGCGACGCGAAATCAGCTTCACGGCGCTTTAGACACCCATCCGGGTCTGATCCCCCGCGTGGCTGAGCAACAGGGTCGCATTGCGGCATGTGCTGATTCCACCTACACAACTCCGAGACAGCAACGAAAGAGGTCTCGCATGACCCAGAAAATCGCCATTCTCGGGGCATCGGGCTACACGGGCGCCGAACTGGTCAGGCTGATCGTCACGCATCCCGGAATGGAGATCGCGGCGCTTGGCGCCAATTCGAAGGCCGGGCAGCAAATGGCACAGGTCTTTCCCCATTTGCGCCATCTCGACCTGCCCACGCTGGTCAAGATAGATCAGATCAATTTCGGCGCCGTTGACCTCTGTTTCTGCGCCTTGCCGCACAAGACCAGCCAGGAGGTCATCAGCGCCCTGCCGAACGACCTCCGCATCGTGGACCTTTCCGCCGATTTCCGCCTGCGTGACCCGGCGGAATACGAGAAATGGTACGGCAACCCGCACGGCGCCGTGGACTTGCAGAAGCAGGCTGTCTACGGGCTCACCGAATTCTACCGCAACGAGATTCGCAATGCGCGGCTGGTGGCCGGCACCGGCTGCAATGCCGCGACGGGGCAATACGTGCTGCGCCCGCTGATCGCGTCGGCCGTGATCGGCCTCGACGATATCGTTCTCGATCTGAAGTGCGGTGTTTCCGGGGCCGGTCGGTCGCTCAAGGAGAACCTGCTTCATGCCGAGCTTTCGGAAGGCTACCATGCCTATGCCGTGGGCAGCACGCACCGGCATCTGGGCGAGTTCGATCAGGAATTCTCGGCGGTTGCGGGGCGCGATGTGCGTATCCAGTTCACGCCGCATCTGGTACCGGCCAACCGGGGCATCCTCGCTACCGGCTATGTGTCGGGCGAGGCTGACAGGATCCACGCAGTGCTGAAAGACGCCTACGCCGCCGAACCATTCGTGGAGGTTCTGCCCTTCGGCGAGGTGCCAAGTACGCGCCACGTGCGCGGCAGCAATTTCTGCCATGTCGGTGTGGTCGCGGACCGTCTGCCGGGGCGCGCCATCGTCATTGGCGCGCTTGACAACCTGACCAAGGGCAGCAGTGGCCAGGCGTTGCAGAACGCGAACCTGATGCTTAATTTTGACGAAACCGAGGGCCTCATGCTGGCCCCCGTTTTCCCGTGACAGGATGGGGACACCATCATGAGATCCTTGAAGAAGAAAAGACGCGTCCAGATCATTTCGCTGGCGGCAGTGGCGTTGGTGATCTCGACCGGGCTAATCGGGTATGCGATGCGCGACGGTATCAATTTCTTCCGCTCGCCCAGCCAGATCGCGTCAGAACCGCCGCCACCGTCCGAAGTTTTCCGCATTGGCGGTCTGGTCGAGGAAGGCAGCTTGATACGCGGTGACGGCGAAGTGGTCAGGTTCAAAGTCACCGATGGCGGTGCGGCGATTCCCGTCACGTACAAGGGCGTCCTGCCGGACCTGTTCGAGGAAAACCAAGGCATGGTGGGCACCGGAACATACGAAGGCGGGATATTCAGGGCCACGGAAATCCTCGCAAAGCACGACGAGGATTACATGCCCAAGGAAGTCGTCGACAGCTTGAAAGAACAGGGCGTTTACGAGGCGCCGGGCGGCAGTTAAGGCACCTGTTAACGGCGATCAAAATTAAATCCGACCTCGCAGTCATATCTTGTCAAGAGGTCGGAAAATGTTGTCCGTAACTGAAATCGCATCTGAAATAGTCGGGCGCGAAGGCGGGTTCGTTAACGATCCCGATGATCCGGGCGGTCCCACCAAGCACGGGGTCACGCTGTCCACGTTGCGGCGTCTCGGGCTTGACCTGACCGGCGACGGCGAAATTGACATGACGGATTTGCGCGGCCTCTCGCGCAGGCAGGCGCGGGACCTGTTCGTGCGCCACTATTTCCATGCGCCGCGCCTGCACGAACTGCCCGATGCATTGCAGGCAAGCGTGTTCGACATGTACGTCAATTCCGGGGCGAACGCGGTACGTATCCTGCAACGCTTGCTGCGACAGATGGGTCAGGACATCACCGTCGATGGAATCGTGGGGCCGCAAACCATCGCCGCGGCCGCGGCCGCGTGCCGGGCCGCACCCGACCACATCGAGGACGCGTACGGCATCGCCCGTCGCAATTACTATTTCCGCCTCGCCGATGACAAGCCATCACTGCGAAAATTCGCCCGAAGCCGGACCGGTAAGAAGGGGGGGTGGATCAAGCGCGCGGAGGAATTCATCTCTCCGCGGTTCCACATGGGCGATGTCGAATTTAATGAAAGGGTTTCCGCATGGTGATCGATTTTCTCAAGATGCTGTTCGGCGGTGGGCGCAATGCCGTCGCGGATACGGCCGAGGTTTTCCGGGTGAATGCCGAGGCACGCGACTCGCGCGATGTCGCGTTGCGGCGCGATGCAATGGCCCAGCTTGCCGCGGAATTCGCAAGGCCGCCACAAGGCCCGTATGACCGCTTCATAGATGCCGTCAATCGCGTACCACGTCCTGCCATGGCACTTGGCACCCTGGCGCTTTTCGTCATGGCCATGCGGGACCCTGTCTGGTTCGGGGAACGGATGCAGGGCCTGCTCCTCGTGCCCGAACCGCTTTGGTGGCTCCTCGGGGCGGTCGTCAGTTTCTATTTCGGGGCGCGGCATCAGGCGAAAGGGCACGAATTCCGCCGGTCGCTCGCGGCTGTCATGGCCCGCGCACCCGAGGCCGTTGACAATATCGCGGCGCTGCGAAACCTCGATGCCCTGTCGCCCGGGGTGTCTGACACCGGCGCAGCCGCCAAGCTGACACTCGACGCCAACAGGCCCGGCGACAACCCGGCGCTGCAGGAGTGGCGAGGGCAATCGCGATAGAGAACCTGCCGCGACATTCTGATCGTTCGCGATGTTCGATTTCCATTGGCTTGGGCAAGGCTGGAAATTATACTCTTGTCCATGATTACAGAACTCGGCCACTTCGCGGTGATCCTCGCATTTCTCGTAGCCTGCTTTCAGGCTGTGGTTCCTCTTGTCGGCGCGCACAAGCGATGGCCGGGCTGGATGGCGGTGGCCGAGCCCGCCGCGACGCTACAATTCCTTCTGACAGCGCTCGCCTTCGCGGCGCTGACTTGGGCCTTCGTTACCTCAGACTTCTCGGTGCGCCTCGTCTGGGCAAACAGCCACTCCGCCAAACCCATGCTTTACAAGATAACGGGCGTTTGGGGGAATCACGAAGGCTCGATGCTGTTATGGGTATTGATCGTCACTTTGTTCGGTGGTTTTGCCGCGTGGTTCGGTGGCAATCTGCCGCCCACGCTCAGGGCGCGAGTGCTGAGTGTTCAGGCCATGATCGGCGCGGCTTTCTTCGCCTTCATCCTGTTCACGTCCAACCCTTTCCTGCGCATGGATGTGCCGCCATTCGACGGGCAGGATCTCAACCCGCTTCTGCAGGATCCGGGCCTCGCCTTCCATCCGCCGTTTCTTTACCTCGGGTATGTCGGGCTCTCGATGACCTTTTCTTTCGCAGTCGCCGCCCTGATCGAGGGGCGGGTCGATGCCGCATGGGGTCGCTGGGTCCGCCCGTACACCTTGGCCGCATGGATCTTCCTGACCATCGGCATCGGCCTTGGCAGCTGGTGGGCGTATTACGAACTGGGCTGGGGCGGTTTCTGGTTCTGGGACCCTGTCGAGAACGCGTCGTTCATGCCGTGGCTGATCGCCGCCGCCCTGCTGCACTCGGCCATCGTCGTCGAAAAACGCGAAAGCCTGAAAAGCTGGACAGTCCTGCTGGCGATCATAGCCTTCGGTTTCTCGATGATCGGGGCGTTCATCACGCGATCCGGCGTCATCACCTCGGTCCACGCATTCGCCAGCGACCCTGAACGCGGGGTCTTCCTGCTGCTGATTCTGGCCGTGTTCATGATGCTGGGGCTCACGCTATTTGCGGCCCGTGCCGGGGTCATGAAATCCAAGGGGGTTTTCGCGCTCGCGAGCCGCGAGTCGGTTCTGGTCGTGAACAACATCCTGTTGGGCGTCAGCGCGTTCGTGGTTTTCGTGGGCACCATTTGGCCCTTGGTGAGCGAGATGTTCTTTGACCGGAAGCTCAGCGTCGGGGCGCCCTTTTTCGATATGGCGTTCACGCCGTTCATGGTCGCGCTCGGCCTGCTGTTGCCCGTTGGTGCCATGCTGCCTTGGAAGCGCGCCAGGGTGGGCCGGGCCTTGCGGCAGCTTCGGTATGCCTTCGTGCTGGCGCTGGCCGTGGGCGCGCTCACATGGGCCCTGCAAAGCGGGCGGTCGGCGCTGGCACCCGTCGGGCTCTTCCTCGGCGCGTGGCTCGTCAGTGGCGCGGCAGTCGATCTTTGGGGGCGAACAGGGCGGGGTCGCGGCCGCATCCGCCGACTTTTAAGGGTTGCGCGGGCCGATTGGGGCAAGGCTGTCGCGCATGGTGGTCTCGGCGTGGTCATGGCCGGGATCGCCGCGATCACCGCTTGGGAGGTCGAGGATATCCGCGTTGTTCAGACGGGCGAAAGTTTTGATGTAGGGGGCTACACGTTGCACCTTGACGGTGTTCGGGAGGTGCAGGGGCCCAATTACATCTCGACCACGGGTGACTTCACCCTGTCGCGGGACGGGCGCGAAATCGGGCAGATGCACCCCGAAAAGCGCATCTACCCTGTCGCGAACATGCCCACGACCGAGGCGGCGCTTGATAACGGCTTCCTGCGCGACGTCTACGTCGTGATCGGTGATCCGCAGGACAATGGCGGGTGGGCCGTTCGCAGTTACGTGAAGCCGCTGGCAAACTGGATCTGGGGCGGTGCGATCCTGATGGCGATTGGCGGTGCTCTCTCGCTCAGTGACAGGCGCTACCGTATCGCCGCAGGCGCGCGGCACAGCACGACGCCGGCCGGGGTTCCCGCGGAATGAAACACCTGCTCGCCTGTCTCTGTATTTGCCTCTTCGCGCTGCCTGCGCTTGCCGTCCAGCCGGACGAAATCCTTGACGATCCGGTCCTCGAGGAGCGCGCGCGCGAAATATCATCCGGCCTGCGGTGCCTTGTCTGCCGCAACGAAAGCATCGATGACTCCAATGCAGAGCTTGCGCGGGATTTGCGGTTGCTGGTGCGCGAAAGACTGGTCGCCGGCGACAGCAACGAGGAAGTCGTGGACTTCATCGTTGATCGCTTCGGTGAATACGTGTTGTTGAAGCCGCGCACCGGCGGCAGCAACCTGATCCTCTGGCTGGCGGGGCCCTTGATGCTGCTGATCGGGGCCGGCATCGCACTGATCTACATAAGGGGGCGGTCAAACGCTCAAAGCAAGGCCGAGACGACGCTGACCGAGGCGGAAGCCGAGCGGCTGCGTGAAATCATGAACGAGTGACTCATCGGCAGTTGATGTCGACTTGACGCCCCGTTTCCCCTGGAACCGCGGCTTGGTCACGCTTTGAACCAGCCACCCAAGCAAGGGGCATTTTAATGAAAGAGTACCAAACAGTCACGTTGGACATCGCCGATGATATCGCGACACTGCGCCTTGACCGTCCTGACCGGATGAACGCGCTTAATACCCTCATGCGGGCCGAGATAACGGATGCAGCTGTCCATGCGGGGCGCGAAGCACGGGTTCTGGTTCTGACGGGCAACGGATCGGCGTTCTGTTCGGGGCAGGACCTGTCGGATGGTGGCAATGCCGCGGAGCTTGATCTGGAAAGGGTGCTGCGTGACGAATATGTGCCGATGGTGCGTGCCATCGGTGAATGCCCGGTTCCCACGATCAGCGCGGTCAACGGGCCGGCGGCTGGGGCAGGGGCCAACCTTGCACTGGCCGCGGATGTCGTGATCGCGACGGAAAGTGCCTATTTCCTGCAGGCGTTCACCCGGATCGGCCTCATACCCGACGCCGGGGGCACGTACTGGTTGCCGCGTCAGATGGGCGGTGCCAAGGCTATGGGCGCAGCCCTGTTCGCCGAGCCCATCACCGCAAGGCAAGCCGACGATTGGGGCATGATCTGGGAGTCCGTTTCCGACGCGGAATTCGACGCGCACTGGAAGGCCCGGGCGATGCAATTGGCAAAGGGCCCCACGATTGCGTATCGCCATCTGAAAACCGCGATCCGCCAAAGCTGGGAAAACGGGCTTGACGCGCAACTGAACCTCGAAGCGCGGCTGCAAGGGGCCTGCGGCACCTCGCGAGACCTCAAGGAAGGCGTGATCGCATTTCTGGAAAAAAGACCGGCCGGTTTCGAAGGGCGGTGACCGTCGGACGTTAATGCCGCATCCCGGCCGACGGGTGGATGACCGGGCAGCGTTGCGGGGATTATAGCGGCGGAGCCGGAAAATGGCGCTGCATGCAGCGCCATTTCCGATTGGCCCGTGGGCGTCAGCGGTCCTCGATATCCACGTAATTGCGCAGGGTTTCGCCGTGGTAAAGCTGCCGCGGACGCCCGATCTTCAGCTGCGGATCGGAAATCATTTCCTTCCATTGCGAAATCCAGCCGACAGTCCGGCTTACCGCGAAGATCGGCGTGAACATCGAGGTCGGAAAGCCCATGGCCTCAAGGATGATCCCGGAATAGAAATCAACGTTCGGAAACAGTTTCTTGTCGGTGAAATAGGCATCCGCAAGGGCGGCTTTTTCAAGCTCCTTGGCGACTTGCAGGGTCGGGTTGTCCTCGACGCCCAGAAGTTCGAGCACCTCGTCGGCAGACTGTTTCATGACCTTCGCCCGGGGGTCGAAATTCTTGTAGACGCGGTGGCCGAAGCCCATCAGGCGGAAATCATCGTCCTTGTCCTTTGCGCGCGCGATGTATTCCGGGATACGGTCCGGCGTTCCGATCTCGCGCAGCATTTCCAGACAAGCCTGATTGGCGCCCCCGTGTGCCGGCCCCCATAGGCAGGCGATACCGGCGGCAATGCAGGCAAAGGGATTCGCGCCGGAGCTTGACGCCAGACGCACGGTCGAGGTCGAGGCGTTCTGCTCGTGATCCGCGTGAAGCGTGAAAATGCGGTCCATCGCGCGGCTCAGGATCGGGTTGACCTCGTAATCTTCGGCGGGGACGGCAAAACACATCCGCAGGAAGTTCGAGGCATAGTCGATATCGTTGCGCGGATAGACGAAGGGCTGGCCGATGGAATACTTGTAGGCCATTGCCGCGATCGTCGGCAACTTGGCAATCATGCGGATCGACGCGACCTCGCGCTGCCACGGATCTGAAATGTCGGTGCTGTCATGGTAGAACGCGCTCAGCGCACCCACGACCCCGACCATGATCGCCATCGGATGCGCGTCCCGACGGAAGCCGCGGAACAGGAAATGCATTTGTTCGTGCAGCATCGTGTGGTTCGTGACGCGGCTTTCGAAGTCTTCCAACTGCGCGGCCGACGGCAACTCACCGTAAAGCAGCAGGTAACACACCTCTAGAAAATGGGATTTTTCCGCAAGCTGATCGATGGGGTACCCGCGATGCAGCAGTTCGCCCTTGCCCCCGTCGATAAACGTGATCGTGCTGTCGCAACTTGCTGTGGATGTGAACCCAGGATCATAGGTGAAGACCCCTGTCTGCGCGTACAGCTTGCGAATATCGATGACTTCGGGGCCGGCGGTCGGTGTGAAGATCGGCAGCTCGAAGCTGTTGCCGTCTATCTCAAGCTTGGCCTTCTTGTCGGACTCTGCCATGGGGTTCCTCGCTCATCATCTGGCCCGCTTTCGTTTCAGGTCGGGCCGCACGTTACGGTCAGCCTTTCGAGACGGTCAACCATTCTCGCAGGCGGCATCGTCGAGCCGGGCGAGGCTTTCGTCCCGCCCGAGCACCAGCATCATGTCGAACACGCTCGGTGTCGCGGTCCGGCCGGCCAACGCAGCCCGCATCGGGCCGGCCAGCTTGCCGAATTTCATGCCGTGGTTTTCGGCAAACTGCATCGCAGCGGCCTCAAGCCCTTCCCGTGTCCATTTAGCATTTTGCAACTGCGGCGTCAATTCGTTCAGTATACCGCGGGATACAGTGTCGAGCATCCCCGCCGCCCTTTCGTCGGGCGCGACGGGTCGGTCGGAAAGGATAAAATTCGCCTTTTCAAGGAGTTCCGGATATGTCTTGGCCCGCTCCTTGAGGCAGTACATCCCCTTTTCAAGCAATTTCACAGTCGTGTCCGACACTGGCGGCTCCCCGGTGAATTCCATGTATGCCAAGACATCATGCAGCAGCGCAGCATCAGGCGTGGCGGCAATGTGCTGGCCGCAAATATTTCCCAGTTTCTTGAAATCGAAGCGTGCCGGAGATTTCCCGATCCCGTCAAGCCCGAACCAGTCACGCGCCTGCGCGTCGCTGAAGAACTCGTCGTCACCGTGACTCCAGCCCAGACGGGCGAGGTAATTCCGTATCCCGGCGGCGGGATATCCCATCCGGCGGTACTCGTCCACGCCAAGGGCGCCGTGACGCTTGCTCAGCTTCTTGCCATCCGGCCCGTGAATGAGCGGGATGTGGGCGTGGACGGGCACCGGCCATCCCATCGCGTCGTAGACCAGCATCTGCCGCGCCGCGTTGTTGAGGTGGTCGTCGCCCCGGATCACGTGCGTCACGCCCATGTCGTGGTCGTCCACGGCAACGGCCAGCATGTAGACCGGGCTGCCGTCACCGCGCAGCAGGACCATGTCATCCAGTTGATCGTTGCGGATGCGCACATCGCCCTGAACGGCGTCGCGGATCACCGTCTCGCCCTCCAGCGGGGCCTTGATCCGCACGACGTACGGCCTGTCGGGGTGCTTGTCCTCGGTCGCGTCGCGCCACGGGCTGCGGAAAATGGTGGAACGTCCCTCTGCCTTGGCCGTATCCCTGAAGGTCTGGATTTCATCCTGTGTCGAGAAACACTTGTATGCCGTTCCATCAGACAGCATCTGTAACGCCACCTCCCGGTGGCGCTCCGCGCGCGCCGCCTGGCTTACCACCTCGCCGTCATGATCGAGCCCGAGCCAGCCCAGACCGTCAAGGATCGCCTGTGTCGCCTCGGGGCTTGATCTCTCGCGGTCGGTGTCCTCGATCCTCAGCAGGAAGACACCGTCACGACCCCGTGCGAAGAGCCAGTTGAACAGTGCGGTACGGGCCCCGCCGATGTGCAAAAAGCCCGTGGGCGAGGGGGCAAAACGGGTCACGACCTTCTGGGACATGGCAAACCTTAACCTTCTGGTAACCTTGCGGGGGATAAGACTAGCGCCTCTCTATCGGCCCTCAACAGGGGAGACAAGCCTTGGGGCTCTTGCGGCACCTCCAGGCCGCGTGGTTGTACCAGAGCGGGCATCTTTTCCCTTGGGTGCCGGTCTTTCTCGGTTTGGGCATCGGGATCTACTTCATGCTGCCGTCGGAGCCCGGGCGGATGGCCATCGCCGGTAGTTGTGGGGGCACCCTGCTGCTCGCAGCGCTGGCTGCGCGGGGCGGCGGCGTCACAGGGCCGGTGCTGGCGGCGGCGATGCTGGTGGCGGCGGGCTTCAGCCTTGCCAGCTTGCGCGCCCACTACGTTGAGGCCCCCGTGCTTGGCTGGCGTTACTATGGCCCGGTCGAAGGCCGTATTGTCGGCATTGACAGGTCGACCTCGGATGCGGTGCGCCTGACGCTGGATCGTGTCGTGCTCGACGACGTGCCGCCCGACCGCACGCCGGCGCACGTGCGTGTCTCGCTGCACGGGGAACAGGGGTTCGTTACGCCCGAACCGGGCCTGACAGTCATCCTCACGGCCCACCTCGTGCCGCCCGGCGGCCCCGTGGAACCGGGCGGTTTCGATTTTCAGCGCCACGCGTGGTTCCAGCAACTCGGGGCGGTCGGCTATACGCGGACACCGGTCCTAGCGTGGGCACCTCCCGGCCAGGGCCAAGCGCTGTTCAAGGCACGGATGGCGCTTTCGCGTCATGTGCAGGACAGGCTGCCGGGCGATACCGGTGGCTTTGCCGCCGTGATCATGACGGGGGACCGCTCCAACATCGCGCAGGATACCCTGCAGGCCTTGCGCGTGGCAAACCTCGCGCATCTTCTTGCCATCTCGGGGTTGCACATGGGATTGCTGGCCGGGTTCGTCTTCGCCCTGTGCCGGGTCGGGCTGGCGGCCGTTCCCTATCTCGGGTTGCGCCTGCAGACCAAGAAGTTGTCGGCGGTGCTCGCCATCGTCGTCGCGGCCGGATATCTGGCGCTGTCGGGCGGCAACGTGGCAACGGAAAGGGCGTTCGTGATGGTGGGCGTCATGCTGGTCGCCATTCTGTTTGACCGGCGGGCGCTCAGCTTGCGCGCCGTGGCCGTCGCGGCAGTGATCGTGCTCTGCCTGCGTCCCGAGGCGATGCTGGGCCCGGGTTTCCAGATGTCCTTCGCGGCCACCACCGCCCTCGTGGCCGTCTTCGGTGCGCTCCGCGACACCAAGGCCAATCTCGGCCCGAAATGGGCGCGTCCGGTCGTGACCGTCATCATCTCCTCGGCCGTGGCCGGGGCGGCGACCGCGCCGATCGCGGCGGCCCATTTCAACCAGATCGCGCATTTCGGTCTTCTTGCGAACCTGCTCAGCGTGCCGCTGATGGGGGCGCTGGTCATGCCGGCGGCGGTTCTGGCCGCATGCCTGCTGCCGGTCGGGCTGGACTGGATAGCACTTCGCGTCATGGGCGCCGGTCTGGACTGGATACTTGGCGTGGCGCACTGGGTTTCTGGCCTCGACGGGGCGCGGGGTGCGGTGCTCAGCCCGGGCCCGGCGGTGATGCCGTTATTCGCCCTCGGGGCGCTCTTCGTGGTTCTCTGGCAGGGGCGCGCGGCCTGGGCCGGGGTCATTCCCGTGGCACTCGCCTTCGTGATCTGGGGCAGATCGGAGCGGCCGGATGTTCTTGTCTCCGATACCGGGCAACTGGTCGGCATCATGACGGAACAGGGCCGGGCGCTTTCCCGATCGCGCGGCGCCGGCTTCGTGGCAAGCAACTGGCTTGAAAATGATGGCGACACGGCTGATCAGGAAAAAGCCGCACAAAGATGGGCGCTTGTCGAACCATCTGTGCGTATATTCCCGATCCGGGGAAAACGCGCGGCCCGCAACCTCAGCGGCTGCGACCCCGACGATTGGATCGTTATGAATGTCGACCTGCCCAGGCCGCTGCCATGCAATGTCCTGCATCCCGGTACCTTGCGTGACACCGGTGCCGTGGCGCTGTTTTCCGGCGCCGACGGATACAGGGTTGTCACCGCGCGTGATATGTCCGGCAACCGGATATGGAACTCTCAGTAGGTCCGGATCAGCCCGACGAGCCTGCCTTGCACCCGAACCTTTTCTTCCGGCAGGACACGTGTTTCGTAGGCGGGGTTCGCCGCTTCGAGGGCAATCGCGTTGCCGCGGCGATAGAACTTCTTGAGCGTGGCTTCCTGATCCTCGATCAGGGCGACCACGATATCGCCGTTGTCGGCGCTCGATGTTTCCCGGATCACCACGACGTCGCCGTCGTTGATGCCGGCGTCGATCATCGAGTCGCCTTTGACTTCCAGCGCGTAATGTTCACCTTGTCCGCTCAGCATCGTGCCCGGCACGCCCACGTTGTGGCTGGCATGGGCGATCGCCTCGATGGGAACGCCTGCGGCGATCCGGCCCATCAGCGGCAGGTGCTCCGTCTGCGCTGTCTCGATGGCGCGCGCGCCGTCAGGTCTTTCTTGCCGGGACGCGCCGCCGTCGATCACCTCGGGCACGAACCCGCCGTCGGCCTGCGTGTTCAGGCTGTCGGGCAGTTTCACGATTTCCAGTGCGCGTGCGCGATGCGCAAGCCGCCGGATGAAGCCGCGTTCCTCGAGCGCGGTGATGAGACGGTGGATACCCGACTTCGAACGCAGGTTGAGCGCCTCTTTCATCTCGTCGAAACTTGGCGGCACACCGTCACGGGCGATGCGCCGGTTGATGAAATCGAGCAGGTCATACTGCTTCTGTGTCAGCATCTGGCGATCCTCCATCCGGGTTTTGTCCTGTATTGTTCTTAACATGTTCTTGGTTTGTGTCAACCGTCGCGCTTGGGCGGCCTGCCGGTTTCGACGCATCCGGTGGCATCCTATCGCCTTACTGTTGCCCAAGAAACCGGCTAGGGTGGTCGCATCAAGAGGTGAGGCATGGGCAGCAATACCGACGGTGCCGTATACGAGCGGCGCGTATTCTACATTCCGGGGTACGATCCGTTCCACCCACGGCGCTACCGCGAGCTTTATCGCAAGGAGAGCGCCGCGCAGGCGGACGTGTCGAGGTACGAGATCGCGCTGTCGCCCCGGCAGGGTACGGGGCGTTACGGCTGGCATGTGCACGCCACGATCGACGGGCAGCCAACGGAAACCGATTTCAGCGTTCTGGTCTGGTCGGACATCGTGCGTGACAGCATGGCGGCCGGGATTGTGGGCACCTACCTGCAACTGGCGCAGACCGCCCTTGCCTACATCGGCTCCGGGGCGCTTTTCCGGCTGGCCCGGCTGCGCAAGGGGCCGGTGATCGCGGCGCTTTACCCGGTGGGGTTCCTGTTGGTGCAACTGGCGGTGGCGTTGTTGCTGGCATGGGGGCTCGGCCGGCTGCTGGCGCTGATCGTCCCGGCGCTTTTCTGGGCCGGCTTCGCGGTCGTTCCCGTTGTGCTGGACTGGTTCCGTCGGCAGGATAACCGGTTCTTCGCCTATTACCTGATGCACGATTATGCCTATTCGGCACAGCACCGCGGCGCGAACCCGGCCGAGCTGGAGGCGCGCATGGCCGATTTCGCCGACGATATCGCCGCGGCGATGGCGCAGGACTGCGACGAGGTGCTGATCGTCGGCCATTCCTCGGGCGCGCATCTGGGCGTGTCCATCCTTGCCGACCTGATCCGGCAGGACCGGGTGCCCGCCGACGGGCCGGTCCTGTCGTTCCTGTCTCTGGGGCAGGTGGTGCCGATGGTGTCGTTCCTGCCACGCGCGCACAGGCTGCGGGCCGATCTGGCCTACCTGTCGCAACGGACAGAGCTGACATGGGTCGATGTCACGGCGCCCGGGGATGGCTGCGCCTTTGCCCTGTGCGACCCGGTGGCGGTGTCCGGCGTCGCGCCCGCGGGCAAGCGCTGGCCGCTGGTGATCTCGGCGGCGTTCACGCAAACGCTGAGCCCCGACCGCTGGCGCGCGCTGCGCTGGCGCTTCTTCCGCCTGCATTTCCAGTATCTCTGCGCGTTTGACCGGCCGGGCGACTACGATTATTTCCGCGTCACGGCCGGGCCGCTCACACTCGCCGCACGGTATCGTGACCGCGCGCCATCGCCCAGCCGGATCGAGGCGCCGGTTTCCGGGTATCGGAGCGTGACCGCATGACACACCCCCCGAAACCGCCCGCGCGAAACGGCCGCGTATCGCTCTGGCGGTACCTGAAGCTTTTCCGTCAGGACATCCTGTCGGCGCAGCCGGCGCGGCTTTACCGCGCGTGGATGGCGGAGTTTCGAACGCCCTTCTTCCGCTCCTACCTGTGCAACCAGCCCGATCTTGTGGACCTCGTGTTGCGGCAACGCCCGGACGATTTTCCGAAATCCGACCGTGTCCGCGAAGGGCTGACGCCGCTTCTGGGCAACTCGGTTTTCGTGACCAACGGCGAAACATGGAAGCGCCAACGCCGCATCATCGACCCGGCCTTCGAAGGCGGGCGCCTGCGAGACACGTTTCCGGCCATGCGCGCGGCCGGCGACGCGGCCGTGGCACGGCTGCGGACACAGGCCGATGGTGTGCCCACGGAAATCGAGTCGGAAACAAGCCACGCGGCCGCCGACGTCATCTTCCGAACGCTGTTCTCGATCCCGATCGAGCACGAGGTCGCGGGCAGGGTGTTTCACGAGTTCCGCGAACATCAGCGGGCGCAACCGGTGGTGAATCTCGGCGCGCTGCTGCCGCTGCCACGCTGGTTCCCGCGGTTCCATGGCCGTCGCACGCGCCGCACGGCCCGGGTGATCCGCGGCCTGATCGGTGGTCTGACGGCGGACCGCATGGCCGAGATCAAGGCCGGCACCGCCCCCGACGACCTCGCCACCAAGATCATGACCACCGCCGACCCCCGGACAGGCGCGCGTTTCGGGGCGGATGAAATGGTCGACCAGGTGGCGATTTTCTTTCTCGCGGGGCATGAAACAAGTGCCTCGGCGCTCGCATGGGCGCTTTATCTGCTGGCGTTGTACCCTGACTGGCAGGACAGGCTCGCAACCGAGGCGGCCGAGGTCATCGGTCCCGATGGTCCGGTATTCTCGGACATGGGAAAGCTGCGCGTGTCGCGGGACGTGTTTCGCGAAACCCTGAGGCTTTACCCGCCCGTGCCCATGATGGTGCGCGAGGCGGCGTGCCCGGAACGCTTCCGTGATCGCGAGGTGCCGCGCGGCGCGCAAGTCGTGCTCAGCCCGTGGCACCTGCAGCGCCACGAACGGCTGTGGAACAATCCCGACGCGTTCGATCCCGCGCGCTTTGACACCGAGAACGGCCGCGCCTGCCTGCGCGACGCCTACATGCCGTTCTCGGCCGGGCCGCGTGTCTGTACCGGCGCGGGGTTCGCCATGATCGAAGGGCCGCTTCTGCTGTCGATGCTGGCGCGGGCCTTCCATTTCGAAACAGTGCCGGACAGATCGCCCATGCCCGTCGCGCATCTGACCGTGCGCGGGGCCGATGGCATCTGGCTGCGCGTGCGGCCGCGCTAGTGGGGGGTCAGCCCGCCAGCTTGACCAGCGCGTGCCGCTTCTTGCCGGCGGACAGCTTGATGGGTGTGGACAGCGCGGCGGCGTCGATCATCAGGCCCGGGTCGCTCAGCGGCGCATCGTCGATCCGCGCGCCGCTCTCGGCGATCAGGCGCTTGGCCTCCTTGCCCGATTTCGCAAGCCCGGCCTTCACGATCAACTGCACAACAGACACCCCCTCACCAAGGTCTGCCGCGCTCATCTCGACGGTGGGCAGGTCGTCACCGACACCCCCCTTTTCGAATACCTCGCGCGCGGTTGCCTCGGCCGCGGCGGCGGCCTCGGCGCCGTGCAGCAGGGCCGTCACCTCGTTGGCCAGCCGTATCTTGGCCTCGTTGATCTCCGATCCCTGCAGGGCGCCCAGCCGGTCGCATTCGTCCACCGGAAGCTCGGTGTAGTATTTCAGGAAACGCCCCACGTCCGCATCCAGCGTGTTGCGCCAGAATTGCCAGAATTCGTAGGGCGACAGCATTGTCTCGTTGAGCCATATCGCGCCGCCCGCCGACTTGCCCATTTTGCGGCCATCTGCCGTCGTCAGCAGCGGCGAGGTAAGCCCGAAAACCTCCGCGCCCACGACACGGCGGGTCAGGTCGATCCCGTTGACGATGTTGCCCCATTGATCCGAGCCGCCCATCTGCAGGATGCAGCCGTAGCGGCGGTTCAGCTCCAGAAAGTCATAGGCCTGAAGGATCATGTAGTTGAATTCGAGGAAGGACAGCGATTGCTCGCGATCCAGCCGCGACTTGACCGATTCGAAACTCAGCATCCGGTTGACCGAGAAATACCGCCCGATATCGCGCAGGAACTCGATGTACTTCAACTCGTCCAGCCACTCGGCATTGTCCAGCATCAGCGCCCCCGGCGCTTCCTGCCCGTAGTCGAGGTACCGGGCGAAGACCTGCCGCATTCCCTCGATGTTCTCGGCGATCTGCGTGGCGTCCAGCAGCGGGCGCTCGTCCGAGCGGAAGGACGGATCGCCGACCTTCGTCGTGCCGCCGCCCATCAGCGTGATCGGTCGATGGCCCGTCTTTTGCAGCCAGCGCAGCATCATGACGTTCAGCAGATGCCCCACGTGCAACGATTTCGCCGTGGCGTCGTACCCGATATAGGCCGTGACCGTGCCCGCCGCGAGGCTTTCGTCCAGCGCCTGGAGGTCGGTGCAGTCCGCGATGAAGCCGCGCTCGGTCATCACGTTCAGGAATTCTGACTTGGGGTGGTAGGTCATATCGCTTGTCCCGGCCTGATTTGCGCGGCATGTATAGGGACGTAACCGGTAAAGGAAAAGGCCATGCTGACGGCGCAGCCGCTTTGGGCGCTCGGCGCGATGTCGGGCACATCGCTGGACGGGGTGGATGCCGCCATGCTTCGCACGGACGGCGAGGCGATCCTTGATTTCGGGCCGACCGGATACCGACCCTATACCGCCGGCGAACAGACGGTGCTTTCGGCCGCCCTCGGCAGGTGGCCGGGTGAGGACGTGGCCGAGGCGCTGAACGTGGTTCAGGATGCGCATCAGGCGCTTCTGTCGCGATTCACCGGGGCCGATATCGCGGGCTTCCACGGTCAGACCCTAGCGCATGAGCCGCGCGGCCGTGGCACGCACCAGATCGGCGAGGGCGGTGCCCTGGCCGCTGCGCTCGGGGTGCCGGTCGTCTGGGACTTCCGCAGCGCCGACATCCGGCTGGGCGGCGAAGGCGCGCCGCTGGCGCCGTTTTTTCACTTTGCCTGCGCGAAGTGGATGGCCGCGGGCGAGCCGCTTGCGTTCCTCAATCTTGGGGGGGTGGGGAACCTCTCGTGGGTGGATCCGCGCCTTGACCGGCCCGAAGACCCCGCCGCGCTGCTTGCGTTCGACACGGGGCCGGCGAATGCTCCCGTCAACGATCTGGTCAAGGCCCGGCGCGGTCTGTCCTTTGACAAGGACGGGGCGATGGCCAGGCAGGGCGAGGTGGCGCAGGGTGCGCTGGAACTTTTTCTTGAAGATCCGTACTTTGCCCGCATGCCGCCCAAATCGCTTGACCGGGATGCTTTCGAGGACACGTTCGAACTGGTTAATGAACTCGGCGACGCCGACGCGGCGGCGACCCTGACGGGCATGAGCGCGGCCGCTGTCCTGCGCGGGCTCGAACACTGCCCCGCCCCGCCGGCGCGGCTGCTGGTGACCGGCGGCGGCCGCAAGAACCCGGTGATGATGGATATGTTGCGCGCCGCGCTGGATTGTCCCGTCGAGCCTGTCGAGGCGGCAGGTCTGGACGGTGACATGCTGGAGGCACAGGCATTTGCCTTTCTGGCGGTCCGCGTGGCAAGGGGGCTGCCGACATCCTGCCCGGGCACCACGGGCGTGAGCGCCGCCGTGTCGGGTGGCACACTGAGCCGGCCCGTGCCGGAGAAAGGGAAAACCGCATGAAGTACGACCTCGACGCCGGGGCAGGTGACGGGCTGCGCCTCGGGCTCATCGTTCTGAGCACCGATGAAACGCTGGAATTCGAGGCGCGCAAGATCCTTTGCGGCCGGCCGGCGAACATGATGCACACGCGCATTCCGTCCGCGGCTGACGTCACGCCGGACGATTTGCGCAGCATGGCCGACAGCATGACCGAGACGGCGGCACGCCTGCCGGCTGATCTGGGGGCCGTCGCCTATGCCTGCACGTCGGGCGCCACCCTGATCGGACCAGGCGAGGTCGAGCGACTGGTGCAGACAGCGCTGCCGGACGTGCCTGTCACGAACCCGATGAGCGCGGTGATCGCCGCGCTGAACGCATTGGGGGCGCGGCGGATCGGGATGGTGACGCCCTACGTGCCCGAGGTCGTCCGCCCGATGCAGGATCACTTGGCAGCAAACGGGATCGAAACGGTGGCAGAGGTCAGTTTCGGCGAGAAGGACGACCGGACGGTGGCGCGCATCAGCGAGCAAAGCACGCTGGCCGCCATGCGCGAAGCCGCGTCAGAAAACGTCGACGCCGTTTTCGCAAGCTGTACGAACCTGCGCACGTTCGACGTGATCGAGCAGGCCGAGAAAGAGCTGGGTCTGCCGGTCATCAGTTCCAACTCGGCCCTTCTGTGGCATCTTCTCCGGCGTGCAGGCGCCGAGACCGATGGCTGGGGGCCGGGGCGGCTTTTCACTCCCGGAGGCGCACATGGCTGATCGCGACTACCTGACCGACACGGTCGCGGCGCAAGCGACGGGCGTTTCCGGGACGGGCGGACCGGGCGTCGTGGCCGGGATCGAGCCTGCCACGACCTTCCTGCGCGGGCCTGACAACGCCCTGTTGGACCCGGCAAGCACGTACGGCCGGGACGACAACGCCAATGTCCGCGCCGCGGAGGAGGTTCTGCGACAGTTCGAGGGCGCGGCCGCGACCTTGTTGTTTCCGTCCGGCATGGCTGCCGTCGCCGCCGTTTTCCGGACATTGCCAGTCGGGGGGCGCGTCATCGTGCAGTCCGGCATCTACTGGGGCGTGACGAAATGGGTGCGCGATTTCTGCGCGCGCCGCCATATCAGGCTGGAAGAGGTCGATACCGCCGATCTCGACGCGCTCGCGTCCGCCTGCGCGACGCCGGCGGATATCGTCTGGATCGAAACCCCCTCGAACCCGTGGCTCAGGACCACGGATATCGCCGCCGCGGCCGATCTGGCCCACGGGGCGGGGGCCCTGTTGGCCGTGGATGGCACGGCGGCCACACCGATGCTGACCCGCGCGCTCGATTTCGGGGCGGATATCTCGATGCATTCGGGGACCAAGGCGATCAACGGTCATTCCGATGTGCTGGCCGGGGTCCTGTCCTGCCGCGATCCCGAAAGCCCTGTCTGGGCCGCGATCAAGGAAGATCGTCATGACGCGGGCGCCATCCTCGGCCCGTTCGAGGCTTGGTTGCTGCTGCGCGGCATGCGCACGCTGCCGCTCAGGATGGACCGGATCTGTGCAAACGCGCAGCGGGTCGCGGCCTTCTTGAGCGGTCACCGGGCGGTCGAGGCGGTCTGGTATCCCGGCCTGCCGGCCCATCCGGGCCATGACGTCGCGGTGCGGCAGATGACGGGCGGGTTCGGCGGCCTCGTGTCGATCCTCGTGCGCGGCGGGCGAGAGGATGCGCTGGCCGTTGCGGGCCGGCTGGACCTGTTCCACCGTGCCACGTCGCTCGGCGGGACGGAAAGCCTCGTCGAGCATCGGCAGACGATCGAGCCGGATACGGGGATCCCGGAGAACCTGTTGCGGCTTTCCGTCGGCATCGAGGCGGCATCCGATCTCCTGGCCGACCTTGATGCGGCCCTGACAGTCGCACTGTAACTTGACGCGGCACCGCCGCTTGTCCCGGGAAGACCACACGAAGGAACCGGTATTGTCTAAAATGCGCCTGATTTTGAGGGGACCATCGTTCCGGAAAGATCATTGGACGTACGTGTCAGGAGGACAGCATGAGACGATTTCGGTTGGTTGCGGCAGTAACGATGGGCTTGGGCGTGAGTGCTTGCGCCACTGTCGAAACGGCGACCCGGAACACCCCGCTCGATACAACCCGTATCCAGCCCATCGGTGCGTCCTTCGACGTGCAGGGCGTCACGGTCCAAGTGCCGCGCGCACTGGAAGTCTCGGAGGCCAATCGGTACTATCCCGGTGGTGACATTGTCTGGCGCGAGGATCCCGTCGGTGACAGGCATGAACAGGTCAGGGCCATCTTCGAGGAGGCCATGAACCGGGGCGTCGACACCATGCCGGATGGCTCGGTGCCCGCCCGGCTCGATATCGAGGTGTCGCGCTTCCATGCCCTGACCGAGAAGGCGCGATATACCGTCGGCGGTGTCCACGCGCTGCAATTCACGTATGTCCTGCGCAACCCGGAAACCGGTGAAGCCTACGGCCCGCCGAAGAAGGTCAAGGCCGACCTCAAGGCCTATGGCGGCGCCCGCGCGATCGCGGCCGAACGCGAAGGTGTCACGCAGAAATATCGCATTACCAACCATCTGGCCGAGGTGATCCGGCGCGAACTCGGCGATCCCGAGGGCTACACGGCGGCCAAGCTCGGGCTGATGGGCGCCATCAACCAGATATGATCTTTCCGGCCGGGCGAAAACGGCCTAAGGGGGAGGTATGCAATCACCCCTTGGGCCAGTTTCATGTCCGCCCCCGGTTGAACCGGCCGCTGATCGGATTGCGCGTTCGGCGAACCAGATCAACCCGTTGTTCCTGCGACCGGAATGAAGGTTCTTCTGGATAGCTGCGTGATCTACCCCACGGTGATGCGTGAGGTGTTGTTGGGGGTGGCCGGGAAGGGGGCTTTCACGCCGCTCTGGTCGGCCCGGATCGTCGAGGAATGGCGCCGCGCGGCGGCTGCCCGTCTCGGCCCGTCGGGTGCGGCGCAGGCCGAACGGGAGGCTATCGCGCTGGCGCGGCAATGGCCCGATGCCGAGGTCACTTGGCCGCCGTCGCTGGAGGCGCGGCTCTGGCTGCCTGACCCGGCCGACATACATGTGCTCGCCGCGGCGGTGGCCGGATCGGCCGATATCATCATCACCCTGAACGCCAAGGATTTTCCGCGCAAGACACTCGCCGACGAGGGGCTGAGCCGCGCCGATCCCGACAGCTTTCTTCTTGGTATCTGGCAGGCCCAACCCGGGCTGGTATCCGACGTGGCGCAGGACGTTCTCGATACCGCGAACCGCCTGTCGGGCGAGACGTGGCAGATGCGGGCATTGATGAAGAAGGCCCGGCTGCCGCGTCTGGGCAAGGCGCTCGTCACGACCTGATCGGGCGGGAACGCCGGAAGATGTTTCGCGTCGGTACCCGGTTGGTAATGCGACGGTCCCCGTTTGTGCTACAGTCGGACGTCAGAGGCGGGGCAGGGCGCATCTGGACCACGGGCAGGACTGGTGAAAACCCGAGCGCTGGCATGGCTCAACCATCTCGGCACACCAGATACGCCGCCTCTGCCGGTGCCGCCGTCACGCGGCCCGACAAAATGGCATATCCTTGCAGCGATGTCAGGGTATCTTGCGGCGGGGGGGGGGCCATGGCGCGCCTGTTTCCCGGGTGACAGGGCCGCGCCCGGGACGTCACGGGATGCCCCGGCGCCCTGTGGGCGCCGGGGCGTAAAAGTCGAGCCTGCCGGCCGCGGTCAGGCGACCATCTTGTGCACCACGTCGCCGAAGGAAGACGGTGTCGGAACGATCGTCACGCCGGCATCGCCGAGGATCTCGACCTTTTCCTGCGCCGATTCTCCGAAGGCCGAGACGATCGCCCCGGCATGGCCCATGCGCCGGCCCTTGGGCGCCGACAGCCCCGCGATGTAGGCGGCCACCGGCTTGGTCATGTGATCGCGGATATAGGCGGCCGCGTCGGCCTCTTGCGGGCCGCCGATCTCGCCCACCATCACCACCGCGTCGGTGTCCGGGTCGTTCTCGAACAGTTCGAGGATGTCGCGGAAGCTCGATCCGTTGATCGGATCGCCCCCGATCCCGATCGAGGAACTGACCCCGACGCCGTGCTCCTTCATCTGGCTGGCGGCCTCGTATCCCAGGGTGCCCGAGCGGCCGATGATGCCGACCCGGCCGGGCAGGTAGATATGCGGCGGCATGAGCCCGGCAAAGGCCTGCCCCGGGGTGATGATGCCCGCGCAGTTGGGGCCGATAAGGCGCATCCTCTTCTCGGCCTTGTAGCGGCGCATGTAGCGCTTGACGCGGATCATGTCCTGCGCCGGGATCCCGTCGGCAATGCAGACGCATGTCCGGATGCCGGCATCGGCCGCTTCCATGATCGAATCGGCCGCGAACGGGGGCGGGACGAAACAGATGGCCACGTCGGCGCCGGTTTCGCGCACGGCCCCCTTGACGGTGTTGAAGACCGGCAGCCCGTTATGCTTGCCGCCGCCCTTTCCCGGTGTCACCCCGCCCACGACGTTGGTGCCGTATTCGCGCATTTCCTCGGCGTGGAAGCTGCCGATACGGCCGGTCAGCCCCGTCACGAGAACCTTGCTGTCTTTGTCGATCAGGATTGCCATCAGACTGTCTCCGCTTGCTGTTCCGCGCTTTTCCATGCGCCGACGACCTTTTCGGCAGCCTCGGCGAGGGTGTCGGCGGTGGCGATGTTCAGGCCACTGTCGGCCAGCAGTTTCTTGCCTTCCTCGACATTGGTGCCCGACAGGCGCACCACGAGCGGCAGTTTCAGGTCCAGTTCCTTGACCGCGCGGATCACGCCTTCGGCGATCCAGTCGCAGCGGTTGATGCCCGCGAATATGTTGACGAGGATCGCCTCGACATTGCGGTCGTTCAGAACCGCCTTGAAGGACATCAGCACGCGTTCGGGGCTGGCGCCGCCGCCCACGTCAAGGAAGTTGGCCGGTTCCCCGCCCGACATCTTGATCATGTCGAGCGTGGCCATGGCCAGCCCCGCGCCGTTGACGATACAGCCGATCTTGCCGTCGAGGCCGATATAGGAAAGACCGCGATCCTCCGCGAAGGTTTCGCGGGTGTCTTCCTGGCTCTTGTCGCGCAGTTCCGAAATGTCGGGATGGCGAAACAGCGCGTTGTCGTCGAAGCCCAGCTTCGCGTCGAGCGCCACGATCTCGTTCGAGGCTGTCACGACCAGCGGGTTGATCTCGACCATGTTGGCGTCGGTTTGGTCCATGAGCCGGTAGCACCCGGTGATGCACTTGACCGCCTGCGGAATCAGCCCCGCGTCGAGCCCGAGCGAGAACGCGATCTCGCGCGCCTGGAAATCCTGCATGCCGACGGCCGGGTCCACGACGGATCGCACGATCGACTCGGGCTCCTTGGCCGAGATCTCCTCGATCTCCATCCCGCCCTGCGCCGAGGCCACCACGACGACCCGCTCTTCCTTGCGGTCCATCACGAAGCCGAGATAGATTTCCTGGGCGATGTTGGTGGCCTCCTCGACATAGAGGCGGTTGACCAGCTTGCCCTGCGGACCCGTCTGGTGCGTGACGAGCCGGCGGCCGAGCATCCATTGCGCCGCATCGGCGACCTCCTCCTCGGACGAGCAGACGCGCACGCCGCCGGCCTTGCCGCGGGCGCCGGAATGGATCTGGGCCTTGACCACCCATTTGTCGCCCGAAAGCTCGTGCGTGCGGTAGACGGCCTGTTCGGGGCTGTAGGCGATGCCGCCGCGCGGGACGCTGACGCCGAAGCGCCGCAGCAGTTCCTTGGCCTGGTATTCGTGGATGTCCATCTGGTGGCTCCTTATCCCTTGGCCGCGATGGCGTCGGCCACCGCGATGACGTTGTTGGCCATGCGCTCGGACGCGGCGTCGATCATCTTGCCGTCGAGGCTGGCGGCGCCGCGGCCCTCGGCCTCGGCCGTCCTGAGCTCCTCGATGATGCGGCGGGCACGGGTCACCTCGGCCTCGGGCGGCGAGAAGACGTCGTGGGCAAGCGCGACCTGGCTTGGATGGATGGCCCATTTGCCCTCGATCCCGAGGGCGGCAGCCCGTTTTGCCGAGGCGCTGTAGGCCTCCGGATCGGAAAAGTCGCCGAACGGGCCGTCGATGGCGCGCAGGCCGTAGGCGCGGCAGGCCACGGTCATCCGCGAGAGCGCGAAATGCCACTGGTCGCCGGGATAGTCGGGATTGAGCCCGCCGATGACCACCGTGCGCGCGCGCGTCGAGGCGGCGTAGTCGGCCACGCCGAAATGCATCGCTTCCAGCCGGCCCGGCGCCGCCGCGATCGTCTCGACATTCGCCATGCCGAGCGAGGTCTCGATCAGGGCCTCAAGTCCGATCTTGTGGGCGAGGCCTGTTGCCTCCTCGATCTGGGAGACCATCGTTTCGACGGTGTAGAGATCCGCCGGCACGCCGACCTTGGGCACGAGGATGGTATCAAGGTGCTGCCCGGCCTGCTCGACGATCTCGACCACGTCGCGGTACATGTAATGGGTATCCAGGCCGTTGATGCGGATCGACATGGTCTTGCCCTTGGCTTTCCAGTCGATGTCGTTGAGTGCCTGTATGATGTTGGCGCGCGCCTGCACCTTGTCAGGCGGCGCGACCGCGTCCTCGAGGTCGAGGAAGATGTAGTCGACATCCGACTCGGCGGCCTTGTCGATCATCGCGGGGTTCGAGCCCGGAACGGCCAGTTCGGACCGTTGCAGGCGTTGTTTCTTGAGGGGGTGCAGCGTGTAGCTCATGTCTTTCCTTCCTCCCGCCGGCACGCCGGGGTGGCGGCCGTTTGGTGTTGACCGGTCCAGTCTGCCGTGGGGGGCGCCGCCGCGATACTTTCGCGCGGGTAACAAAGGCCGCCCGGGGATGGGGGCGAGACCGGAACGGGTAGGGCGCGACTACCCGCGCCGGCCCGGCCGGAATGCTGTTGCATTCCGCCGTGAAACATAATTAGCGTAAGGAAAACAAGCGTTTACGATAGGAAACGCGGATCCCGAAAGGATCGGGCCGGCAGATGCAGCAAGGCGTGCAACAAGATCGCAAACCGTGTTCCCGGTAGCGGCCGGTTGCCCGGAATTTATTGAAATTCCGGGCTCGGAAAATGGGAATTTTCCGAGTTACTTTCCGCGGGAAAGTAACTAAAGCACCACCCGGATTGGTTCCTGGTTGCAGAAGATCACCAGTTGCCCGGCGTTCTCGACGGCATGGTAGCCCCGGCGGGCAAGCTCGGCTTCGAACCGCGCGCGCCCCACGAAACGCTCGATGTCGCGCAGTTGGCGCCGGATAACGCGCCCCTCCCGCGCGGCGCGCGACGAGAACAGCTTGCCCATCCACTGGGCGGCGGTGATCGGGCCGTGATGTGTCATGGCCCGATCATGCCGCACGCTTTGTTAAGTAAGGGTTATCAGGTCACCAGGTCGGGCGGCTTGTCGCCGGCCAGGAACGCCGCGAGGTTGTCGATGGCGCGATGGCCCATGGCATCGCGCGTACCATCGGTGGCGCTGCCAAGGTGCGGGGCGAGAACAATATTGTCATAGCTCAGGAACCGGGGGTCGAGCGCGGGTTCGTTATGATAAACATCAAGCCCCGCGGCCGTCAGGTTTCCGCTGTCCAGCGCGTCGAAAAGCGCGTCCTCGTCGATAACGTCGCCACGGGCCGAGTTCACGAGGATCGCGCCGGGTTTCAGGGCGTCGAAGACATCGCCGTTTATCATCTTGTAGGTATCGGCACCGCCCGGGCAATGAAGCGACAGGAAATCGGACTGAGCGGCGACCGCCGTCACCGAGGCCAGCTGCTCGGCATTGCCGCAGGCGGCCTTGATGTCAGCCGGCACTTCCCATGCATCCTGAAAGACCACCTTCATGCCGAACCCGAAATGCGCCCGCCGGGCCATGGCCTGCCCGATCCGGCCGAACCCGATGATCCCGAGCGTGGCGCCCGAGACCTTCTTGCCGATCATGTGGGTCGGGCGCCAGCCCGCCCAGTTGCCGGCGCGGGTTTCGCGTTCGCCTTCACCGATACGGCGCGCGGCCGCCAGCAGTAGTCCCATCGCGAGGTCGGCGGTGCAGTCGGTCAGTACCTCGGGCGTGTTCGTGACCGCGATGCCGTTCTCGCGCGCGGCGTCGATGTCGATGTGGTTGAACCCAACGCCGTAATTCGCCATCACCCGCACCTTGCCCTTGGCGGCGGGGTAGAACGCGGCCGGTATCTTGTCCGACACGGTTGGCATGATCACGTCGCAGGTTTCCGCCGCGGTCATCCATTCCTCGGTCGTCATGCGTGTATCGGGACGCCGCAGCGTCACGTCGCCCATGGATTTGAGCCTCTCCTCCGGCCCGTCGGGCCATGCGCGGGTCACGAGTATTCGTGTCATGATGCACCCCCTTGCCCGGCCGTCGGTGTCGTGTCGCGGTAATGGGCCTGCGCGGCGGCCACGCCCGAGCCGGGTTCGATCCGGGCGCCGGCATCGACCAGCGCCATTTCCGCCGCCGATATCGCCCCGCACAGCATCACCGGGTTGAGCGAGCCGAGGTGTCCGATGCGGAAGGCGCGCCCGGCCAGCTTGTTGAGGCCCGATCCCAGCGACGTCTGGTACTTGTAATACGCGCCCGAGATCACGTCGCGCGCATCGATGTTCTCGGGGGTGTAGATTGCCGAAACGGTATCCGATTCCCAGTCCGGGCCGCGCGCGACGAGTTCGCACCCGTCCCACGCCGCCACCGCGGCGCGCACACCGCCGGCGAGGCGCTCGTGCCGCGCCCAGACGTTTTCCATCCCGTCCTGCAGCAACATGTCGAGCGACACGCGAAGCCCGCGCAACAGCTGGGTGGCCGGGGTGTAGGGGAAATAACCCGTGTCGTTCAGCTTGATCATGTCCTCGAAGCTGAAGTAGCAGCGGTTCATCCCGGCATTCGAGACGGCCTTGTTGGCCTCCAGCGCCTTGTCGGACACGCCGAGGATGCCGAGGCCCGCGGGCAGCATGAAGCCCTTTTGCGAGCCGGACACCGCGAGGTCCACGCCCCATTTTTCCATCTCGAACTCGATCGAGGCGATGGAGGAGACACCATCGACGAAAAGCAGTGCCGGGTGGCCCACCTCGTCGAGCGCGGCGCGCAGCGCGGCGATGTCGGATGTCACGCCCGTGGCGGTCTCGTTCTGCGTGGCGAACACGGCCTTGATCTCGTGATCCTTGTCCGCGGCGAGTTTCTGCTTGTACTCGGCGACGGGCACGCCCTTGCCCCATTCGACCTCGCAAAGGTCGACATCGAGCCCGAGACGTTGGGCCATGTCGGCCCACAGCAGCGAGAACTGCCCGAACCGCGACATCAGCACGCGGTCGCCCTCGTTGAGCGTGTTCTGGATGGCCGATTCCCACGCCCCGGTACCCGAGGAAGGGAAGACGAAAACGCGGCCACCCTTCATGCGATAGGCCTTCTTGAGGTCCTCGAGCAACGCCGAGACGAACTCGCTGAAATCGGGGGCGCGCATGTCCTCCATCGGCAGGTTCATGGCCTGCCGGACGGGTTCCGGTACGTTGGTGGGTCCGGGAACAAACAGATGCTGGTAGCCGTTCATCGCTATCCTCCATTGGATTTTTTCCATGTATCGGCGGGAAGCGCGGCCGCCGTAACGCCCGAGTGAATACCCGTGCGGATCGAAGGCGGAGGGGGATCACCGAACGGGTAGGGCGCGCCCACCCCATCGGGTATTCGCGGGCCGTGAGATGGCCTGCATACGGAGGCATACAAAATTTTCCTTTGATTTCATCGGTTTCCGGCGATCATTTGTCGCAATTCACGCGCGCCCGGCGGCGGAGAACTGGTTTATGGTAGCGGAATGACCCGAACCCAGATAGCCGCCCCGATGTCCGCAGAGCCAACGCAGCACCGCCCCGAGGTGATCGTCGCCGACCGGCAGGTCATCGTCTGTCAGGGCATCGGCAGCCTCGTGGCGCAGATACCGGAGGTCGATCTGGGCCAGTTCGCGACCGACAAGGCAAGCCTGCGCAAACTTCTGGCGGAGGCAACGGGCCCGACCATCCTGATACTGGGCGTCCGCCTCGCCGACGGTGATCTCACGCAGGTGCTGGATATGGTTCGCCGCGAATATCCCGGCGTGATGGTCGTGGTGGTTGCCGAGGACACCGAGTTCGCCTTCATCCGCACCGCGATCAAGAGCGGCGCGAATTCCGTGTGCATGATGAGCCAGATCCTCGTCAGCCTGCCGAAGATCCTCGGCAAGCTGGTCGAGGGGCACTCGATCGTGCCAACGGACATCCTGCGCAAGCTGACGAGCGAGAACGCCGACAGCCTGTCCCGGCGCGAGCACGAGATCCTTGCGCTGCTGGTGGACGGGCTGACCAATTTCCAGATCTCCGCGCGGCTGGGGCTGAGCGAGAACACGGTGAAATATTATCTCAAGGCGATCTACCAGAAGCTCGATGTGAACTCCCGCGGTGCGGCGATCGCGAAATACGTGGCCGGCAATTATTGACGCACCCGCGGCATGGCGGGTTTCATCCCGGTGAAACATTTGCCTGCACAAGGGTTGTGCGATTCCGGCCAAGCCGGATTTTCCGGTTTAAACACGGGTAAAAGGGTGGTGGAGTGCGGGCGGTGACGGGCACAGGGGATGGGCGCCGGGGTTGTCAACGGCAGACGGCTGCTATTTAACCTTCGCAAGGCTGACGGTCACGCCGGGCAGGGCCCGCCGCCACTCTCCGAAAGGATCAGTATGCGACATTTCATGCCTCGACCCTGCCGCACCCTGCTGGCGGCCCTTTTCCTGCTTGGCGGCTCGCTGCCGGGCGCGGCGCAGCAACAGGGCGGCCCCGCGCCGGTCACCGTGGTCACGGTAGCGCCCGAGACGGTGACCCTGACCTCGACACTGCCGGGCCGGGTCGCGGCCTCCGCGCAGGCGGAGGTGCGGCCACAGGTCGACGGTATCATCACCGAACGCCTGTTCCGCGAGGGCGGGGAGGTGGCGGCGGGGGACCCGCTTTACCGGATCGATCCCGACAGTTACGAGGCGGCGCTGCAGCAGGCGCGCGCCTCGGTCGCGCAGGCGGAGGCCGAGCTTCGGGCCGCGCAGCGTGCCGCGGAACGACAGTTGGAGCTGCAATCGCGCAACGTTGCCAGCGAGCAGGCGCTGGACAGTGCGCTTGCCGCGCGAGATTCCGCGCGCGCCGCGCTGCAACTGGCCGAGGCCCGCGTCAATGCCGCGGAGATCGAACTGTCATACACCACGATCCGCGCCCGGTTGTCGGGGCGTATCGGCCTGTCGCGGGTAAGCGCCGGCACCCTGGTCACGGCGAGCCAGGCTACGCCGCTGGCGGTGATCCGCAACATCGACCCGGTCTATGTGGACGTGACGCAATCCGCGGCCGATCTGTTGCGATGGCGCCGCGGCCAGACGGAAAAGGAACTGGCCGATACCGAGGGAATCGTGTGGCTGACCCTCGCGGACGGCACGGAGTATGACCAGACGGGTCGCCTGCGCGCGGCCGAGCCCGATGTTGACCCGCAGACGGGTGTCGTGACCCTGAGGTTGCAATTCGACAACCCCGAGACCCTGCTGCTGCCGGGAATGTACGTGCAGGTCGAGATGCCCGTCGAGGTCGTCAAGGACGTGTTCCTTGTGCCGCAGGAAGGCGTCGTGCGGGACCGGCGGGGGCGGCCCGCGGTCTGGGTTGTCGGCAGCGACGGCACGGTGGAGGAGCGGTCGATCTCGATCCTGCAGGATCGTGGCAGCGACTGGGTGGTCGATGACGGGCTGTCGGACGGTGAGCGGGTGATCGTGGCGGGGTTCCAGAAAACCTCTCCGGGCAGCACGGTGAGCCCTGAAGAACGCGGGGCGACCGCCGACCCGGCCGGGGACGACGAATGAACGCGGGTCTCGGGGGTATCTGACATGGCACGATTTTTCATCGACCGCCCCGTTTTCGCCTGGGTGATCTCTATCCTGATCATGGGGATCGGCGTGCTGGCGATACGGCTGCTGCCCGTTGCCCAGTATCCGCAGATCGCGCCGCCATCCGTGACGATCACGGCAAATTATCCCGGCGCGTCGGCGAACACCGTCGCCAATACAGTCACGCAGGTGATCGAGCAGCAAATGACGGGGCTGGACGGGCTCAGGTATTTCTCGTCGAGTTCCACGTCGTCCGGTCGTGTCGAGATCGAACTGACCTTCGAGACGGGCACGGATGCCGACATCGCGCAGGTTCAGGTCCAGAACAAGCTGTCGCGGGCCACGCCACTCCTGCCGGAGATCGTCCAGCGGCAGGGCGTGAGCGTCGAGAAATCCTCGGCGGGGTTCCTGATGGTCGTGGCGCTGATCTCGGCGGACGGGCAGCTCGAGCAGGTCGACCTTGCCGATTACATGGAAACCAACCTCGTCGACGAGTTGAGCCGGATCGAGGGCGTGGGATCGGTCGACGTGTTCGGGGGCCAGTACGCCATGCGCATCTGGCTGGACCCGGCCAAGCTGGCCGCGTTCGAGCTGACGCCCTCGGACGTGGTGGCGGCGGTGTCGGCGCAGAACGCGCAGATATCCGCCGGGGCCTTCGGGGCGCGGCCCACGGTTGACGACCAGCAATTGAACGCCACGATCACGGCGCAATCGCTGCTGAGCACGCCCGAGGATTTCCGCCAGATCGTTCTGCGGGCCGAGACCGACGGCGGGCTGGTGCTGCTGGACGATGTCGCCCGTGTCGAGATCGGGGCGGAAAACTACGCCACGATCGCGCGCTTCAACGGGGACCCGGCGTCGGGCATGGCGATCCGTCTGGCCCCCGGGGCCAACGCGCTGGACACGGCAGACGCGGTAAAGGAGCGGATGGCCGGGTTCGCGGAGTTCTTTCCGGAAGGCGTGGAGTACGTGATTCCCTATGACACGACGCCCTTCATCGAGATATCGATCAAGGAAGTGGTGAAGACGCTGTTCGAGGCCATCGGGCTGGTCTTTCTGGTGATGCTTCTGTTCCTGCAGAACCTGCGCGCGACGCTGATCCCGACGCTTGCGGTGCCCGTCGTCCTGCTGGGCACGTTCGGCGTTCTTGCAGCGGCCGGGTTCACGATCAACACGCTGACCATGCTGGCGATGGTGCTGGCGATCGGGCTGCTGGTGGACGACGCCATCGTCGTCGTCGAGAATGTCGAGCGCATCATGTCCGAGGAGGGGCTGCCCCCGCGCGAGGCCACGCACAAGTCGATGGGCCAGATCACCGGCGCACTGGTGGGCATCGCGATGGTGCTGTCCGCAGTCTTCGTGCCGATGGCGTTCTTTCCCGGGTCAACCGGCGTGATCTACCAGCAATTCGCGATCACGATCGTCTCGGCCATGGCGCTGTCGGTCGTGGTGGCAATCACCCTCACGCCGGCCTTGTGCGCGTCCCTGCTGAAATCGGGGGATCATTCCGCACGGCGCGGGCCTTTCGCGTGGTTCAATGCGGGTTTCGGCGCGGTGAGCCGCGGGTATACCGGCACCGTGCGCTGGAGCGTGCGCCGCCCGGTTCGGGTGGGGATGATCTATCTGGGGCTGGCGGCGGCGATGGTCGTTCTCTTCATGCGCACACCGACCGGGTTCCTGCCGGAAGAGGACCAGGGCATCCTTTTCACCCTGATACAGACACCGACCGGCGCCACGGCCGAGCGCACGCTGGACGTTGTAAAGCAGACCGAGGACTATTTCCTGAACCAGGAGGCGGACGTCGTCGACTCGATGTTCGGCGTCGTCGGGTTCAGCTTTGCCGGGCGCGGGCAGAACATGGGGCTAGCCTTCGTCCAGTTGAAGGACTGGAAGAAGCGCCCCGAGCCGGGCCAGAGCGTGCAGGCGCTTGCCGGACGCGCGTTCGGCGCGTTCAGCGGCATACGCGATGCGCAGGTCTTCCCCGTCGTGCCGCCCTCGGTGATCGAGCTCGGCAATGTCTCGGGCTTCGATTTCTACCTGCAGGCCCGCGGCGGGCAGAGCCACGAGGCGCTCCTGGAGGCGCGAAACCGGCTTCTGGGCATGGCGGCGCAGAGCGATCTCATCGCCTCGGCCCGGCCGAGCGGGCTTGAGGACGCGGCGCAGTTCAACCTCGAGATCGACTGGCGCAAGGCCGGGGCCATGGGGCTGACCCCCACGGATGTGGGCGAGCTGTTGCAGATCGCCTGGGCAGGCACCTACGTCAACGATTTCATCGATCAGGGCCGTATCAAGCGGGTCTATGTCCAGGGCGAGGCCGCTGCCCGCGCGACACCGTCGGATATCGACAAGTGGCGGGTGCGCAACGCGAGCGGCGGGCTCGTGCCGTTTTCCAATTTCGCCGAGGGCAACTGGGATTACGGGGCGCAAGGGCTCTACCGCTACAACGGTGTGCCGTCGATGCAGATCCAGGGGTCGCCCGCGCCGGGTGTGACGACCGGCGAGGCCATGGCCGAGATGGAACGCCTCGTGGCCCAACTGGGCGGGGGCTATGACGCGGCGTGGACGGGCCTGTCGCTTGAAGAGCGGCAATCGGGCAGCCAGGCCCCGCTTCTCTATGCACTTTCGCTGGCGGCGGTATTCCTGTCATTGGCCGCGCTTTACGAAAGCTGGACAATTCCCTTCGCGGTGATGCTCGCGATGCCCATCGGGGTGCTGGGCGCCCTTGCCGGGGCTTGGCTCGGCGGGTTTGAAAACGGCGTCTTCTTCCAGGTCGGCCTGCTGACGGTGATCGGCCTGACAGGCAAGAACGCCATTCTGATCGTCGAGTTCGCGCGGGACAGGCATGAACAGGGCGAACGGTTGCTCGATGCCGTGAGCGAGGCCGCGCGCCAGCGGTTCCGGCCCATCATCATGACCTCGATGGCGTTTTCCCTCGGTGTCCTGCCGCTGGTGCTGAGTTCCGGGGCCGGGTCCGGCGGGCGCACCGCCATCGGCTCGGGCGTGCTGGGCGGCACGCTGTCGGCCACGGTGCTGGGCGTCATTTTCGTGCCGCTCTTTTTCCTGATCGTGGTGCGGATGTTCCGCCGGGGCGGCCGGGGCGCGTGACCGCGCGCCCAAGCCGGTACCCTTACGGACTCAGATGAACTGGAAATCGTCCAGCGTCAGGTCGGCCGCCGCGACGTTCTCGATCGTGACGATATGGCCGTCCACGGTCATCTGCGCGCCGTCGCCGGTGTCGGTGATGTTCAGCGCGTCGAGGAAGCCGCCGAGCCCGTTGCCGCCATTGTCGATGTTGGGCGTGCCGTCCAGCGTGCTGACCGTGCGGATCAGGAAGCCGTCTACCCCGTCCTCGAAATCGGTGATGATGTCGGCATCGCCGTCCTTGAAGAAGTTGAAGACGAACAGGTCCTCCCCGTCGCCGCCGGTCATGGTGTCGTCACCGTCGCCGCCGTTGATCGAGTCGTTGCCGGCGCCGCCGTCGATGACGTCGTCGCGCCCGCCGCCGGCGAGGAAGTCGTCGCCGTCACCGCCCGCGATCTCGTCATTGCCTTCGCCGCCGCCGACGCTGTCATTGCCGGCCCCGGCATCGACGGTGTCCTGCCCGGCGCCGCCGCCCATGTCGTCATCGCCGTCGCCGCCGTTCACGACGTCGTTGTTGAAGCTGCCGCCCATCGTGTCGTTGCCGGTGCCGCCGTCGAGCGTATCGTCGCCCGGTCCGCCATTGACCACGTCGTCACCGTCGCCGCCATCGACCGCGTCATTGCCCTGGCCACCGCCCATGAAGTCGTTGCCGCCGCCGCCATCCATGGTGTCGTTGCCCGGGCCACCGCCCATCCGGTCGTCACCCGTATCACCGTTGACGACATCGGCGCCCTCTGCCGCGGCGATGTTGTCATCCCCCGCGCCGCCCGACAGCGTGTCGTCACCGGACCGGCCCAGAACGGCGTCATTGCCATCCCCGGCATCTATGACGTCGTCACCCTCACCGGCATCAAGGAAATCGGCCAGCGGACCACCGAACAGGATGTCATCACCGTCGCTGGCCGGGCGGGGCAGGACCGGGTCGGCGACCGTCTGTTCCACCATCTCCGCGCGGCCGGCGTCGTCAGCATAGCTCACCCGGATGCCGATGACCGCGCCGATATCGGCAGGCTGAAGCGTGTACGATTCCGTGGCGGCATCGGGGATCGCCACGCCGTCGCGGATCCATTGATAGCTGACCTGTGCCAGACCGTCGGGATCGGACAGCGCGGAGATGTCGACCGTCAGCGTCTCGCCCGACTCGGGGGTGCCGAGAATGGCGATGTCGCCCTCGGCGGGGTCGTTCACATCGGCGACGACGATCTCGACTTGCTGACTGTCCGTGGCGCCGAACCCGTCATCGGCGATGATCTCGATCTCGTAAACGTTGTTCGCGTCCGCGTCCGCGGGCGCTTCGAAATCGGGTGTCGCCGCGAAGGTGAGCGTACCCGTCCCGGGATCGATTTCAAGCGCGTCGGCATCCGGCCCCGCAAGCGTGTAGGTCACCGTATCGCCATCCGCATCGACGGCTTGGGCCGTCAGGATGTCGCCCTGCACGCCTTCGTCCACCGTGCGCGGACTGACGATGCCGGCAAGCTCCGGGTCGGAGAAAGCCGTTGTGCTGGTGTCCAGGACCCGGCCGAAAATACCGTCGCCCCTTTCATAGGGATTGGTGAAACTGGACTCGAATTCCCAAGCCAGCGCCACATCCCCGTTTTCGAGCGCGTCGACCGTCGGGCGCCAATGCGTGCCGCTTGTGATGCTGTCGGGCAGCTCCTCTACGTAGAGCTCGCCCCCCAAACGGGTCCCGTCCGCATCGAAGAGTTGTGCCACGATCTCGTCGTCGCCCACGGTGTCATACCACGCGACCATGAAGCCACCATCGGGCGTGGCGGCGACCACGGGGTATTCCTGGTTGCCCGCCACCGTGGTGTTGACCCTGAATTCTTCCCCCACGGGCGTGCCGTCATTCGCGAAACGCTGTCCGTAGACGCCCCATTCGTTGAAATCGCTGTCTTCGTCGTCGTCCTGTTCCTCCGACTGCCAGACCACGACGAAGCCGCCGTCATTCAGCGCCGCGACCGAGCCGTCGCCTCCGGAAACGGAAAAGGACTGGCTGTCCTCGGTATAGGTGTTGACCTGAAAATCGCCGGTGACGGGTGTCCCGTCAGGTTCAAAGATGCGCGCATCTATATCGCCCGGACCGTCCCAGACCGCAACGAGATTTCCATCAGAAAGCGACACGATTTCAGGGTATTGCTGATCGAAATCTTCTGACTCATTAAGCCGCACGGACTCACCCCGCGGCGTCGTGTCCGCGTTGTAGAAGCGCGCATCGACGCTGTTGGTGTAGGCACCGAGTCCGAAACCGGTCTGATAATCGGGATCCCATTCCGAGTTCCCTTGCCAGCTGATGACGAACCCCCCGTCCGCGAGACCGGCGACATGCGGATGGTCCTCGGAAACGTAGCGGCTGCCGTCATCATTGATCAGCGGCACGGACTGCTGAGCGACGACGAACTCCTCGTCCAAGGCTACACCGTCCGCCGAAAAATGTCGTGCCATGATATCCCGCGAGTCGGTCTCGGGGTCGTCCGGTACGGGATTGGAGCGCACCCAGCTTACGACAAAGTTGCCGTCGGCGAGTCCGTCCACTGAAGCGCGGGCGAAACTCTGGGCCGGCCCGACGAGAATGTCGTCCGAAACCGGTGTTCCGTCGGGCGCGTGCACGCGGGCATAAACGCCACGGATCAAATCCACATCGTCGAAGTCGAACGGGCTGTTTTCCCAGACTGTGACGAAGCCGCCGCCGGCCAGCGCGGCAACGTCCGGACGCTCTTGCGATCCGCTGATTTCGTCGTTCGCGTGGAATTCGCTCCCGGCCGGGCGAATGAAGGTATCGGTCATGTGGCTGCCCTGTTCTGCGCTGGGTGTTCAAGAATGCGACCGAAGCCGTAGCATCGTGTGTCGGTGCCATGCCTTGACCTAGGTCATGCCGGCTTGCCGCGGTCGCAACAGGCTGTTTCGTCATGCGCCGCTGCGGCTCTCGGCGTCTGCGCGTGTGCGGGACGGCACCGGGGCATGCGGGCCAAAGTTCGTGGTTTTCACAAGAAAACCCTTGTTCCACGAAACGTGATTTCGCATTAACTGTTAAACTGTATTTGTGAAACAGGGTGGACATGACCAACAGCAGCGGGCTCTTGCCGATCATCGCGCTTCTGCCGTTTCTCGGGGCGTTGATACCGGGTGTGATGATACGTGCGGGGCGTACCGCCTGTGCGACGTTCACCGCCGTTCCGACGGTGCTCGCGCTCGTGTTCCTTGGTGTGTTGGCCCCGGATGTCATGCGCGGCGAGGTGATACAGGCGGAAATAACGTGGTTGCCGCAGCTGGGGCTGTCGGCCGCGTTCTTTCTTGACGGTCTTGGGCTGCTTTTCGCCTGCATGATCCTTGGCGTCGGGCTGCTGATCACGCTTTATGCGCGGTATTACCTGTCGGGCGAGGACCCGGCGGGGCAGTTCTATACCTACCTGCTGCTTTTTCAGGGCGCGATGCTGGGCATCGTCGTGTCCGACAACATCCTGCTGTTGTTGATTTTCTGGGAGCTCACCAGCCTGTCGTCCTTCCTGCTGATCGGGTACTGGAAGCACCTGCCCGAGGGCCGGCAGGGCGCGCGCATGGCGCTGGCCGTGACCGGGGCCGGGGGGCTTGCGATGATCGGGGGGATGCTGATCCTCGGCAATATCGCGGGCAGCTACAACCTGACGGATATCCTGACCGCGGGCGAGGCGATCCGCGCGTCGGATTGGTACATGCCCGCGTTGATCCTGATCCTGCTGGGGGCGTTCACCAAGTCGGCGCAGTTCCCGTTCCATTTCTGGTTGCCGCACGCGATGGCCGCGCCGACGCCGGTGAGCGCCTACCTGCATTCCGCGACCATGGTGAAGGCGGGCGTCTTCCTGATGGCGCGGATGTGGCCCGTATTGTCGGGGACCGACGCGTGGTTCTACATCGTGTCGATCACGGGCCTTGTCACCATGGTGCTGGGCGCGCTCATCGCGCTTTTCAAGGATGATCTCAAGGCACTGCTGGCCTTCTCGACGGTCAGCCATCTGGGCTTGTTGACCATGCTGCTCGGTTTCGGCACCGAGAAGGCCGCGGTCGCGGCGGTGTTTCACATCATCAACCACCTGACGTTCAAAGCCGCGCTGTTCATGACGGCGGGGATCGTCGATCACGAGACGCACACGCGCGACATCAAGCGGCTTGGCGGGTTGGCCAAGTTCATGCCGGTAACGGCGCTGATCGGCACGCTGGCGGCGCTGTCGATGGCGGGGATACCGTTCTTCAACGGCTTCCTGTCCAAGGAATTGATGCTCGAGGAGGCATCGCATACCGACTGGTTCGGCAATGGCTGGATCGTGCCGGTGCTGGCGACCGTGGGCGCGCTGCTGTCGGTCGCCTACAGCTTTCGTTTCATATTCCACGTGTTTGCAGGGCCGGCGCGGGATGACTATCCCGCGCATCCGCACGATCCGCCCTTCGGCATGTATGCCGCGCCCGCGCTGCTCTGCGTGCTGGTGATGTTGATCGGTATCCTGCCATGGGTGGCGGAACCGGTCGTGACCATGGCGGCCAATGCGGTGACCGGGGCTGATCTGCACCCGCATCTGAAAATATGGCATGGCGTCAAGCCGGCGCTGTTCATGTCGATCATCGCGGTCATTGGCGGGGCTGTGCTTCTGGGCCTGCACCGCGGCCTTGATGGCGCCTGGCAGGCCACGCCGCGCCCCGAGGCCAAGGTGATCTTCGATCGCCTGATTGCCGGGGCCGTGGGCCTGTCGTGCGCGGTGACGGAGGGGGTGCACAATGGCTCGATCAGCCGGTACCTAGCCATTTTCGTGGTGGCGACGGTGGGGCTGGGATACGTGGCGTTCAGCGGCGGCGGCCTGAGCCCGCCTGCCGGCGACCTGCTGCCGATCCCGCCCGTGGCGGCGGCGGGCTGGCTGGTCCTGATCGTGGCGACGGCGCTGGTCGTGATCAATCACCGCAACCGGTTCCGCGCGCTTGTCCTGATCGGGGTGATCGGGCTGATGATCTCGGCCGGGTTCGTCTATCTCTCGGCGCCGGACCTCGCGCTGACGCAAATTTCGGTGGAAACGGTCACGATCATGCTGCTGCTGCTGGCGTTGTATTTCCTGCCCAAGCACACCCCGCGCGAAAGCGGGCCCGCCCGGCGGCTGCGTGACGGTATCGTGGCGGTTGTCGCGGGCGGCGGGGTGGCCGCGCTGGCCATGGTGTTCCTCACGCGCGATTTCGAGTCGATCTCGGCCTTCCACCTCGCCAATTCCTACAAGGGCGGCGGGGGCACGAACGTGGTGAACGTGATCCTCGTCGATTTCCGGGGCTACGACACCTACGGCGAGATCATCGTGCTGGGCATCGCCGGGCTGACCATCTTCGCGCTGATGGAGGCGCTGCTGAACGGCCCGGCCGGCCGTCGGCTGCGCAACCGCGATTACAGGCAGGACCGTTCGCGCGACCGGCACCCGCTGATGATGGTGGTGGCCACGCGGGCAATGATGCCCATCGCGGTGATGGTAGGCGTCTATATCTTCCTGCGGGGGCACAATCAGCCGGGCGGCGGCTTCGTGGCCGGGCTGGTGATCTCGATCGCGCTGCTGATGCAGTACATGGCGTCGGGCTTCGCATGGACCCAGAACCGCAAGCGCATCGAGTATCACCTGATGATCGGCTGGGGCGTGGTGATCGCCGGCCTGACGGGGGCGGGTGCATGGCTGGCCGGTAAACCCTTCCTCACCAGCGATTTCGGCTATATCCACTGGCCGCCGATCGAGGAATTCGAATGGGCCACGGCAATGGCCTTTGACCTTGGCGTGTTCCTGACCGTGCTGGGGGCGGTGATGCTGATGCTCTACAGCCTGTCGCGCCTCGCGCGCCACGCGGGCGAGACGGTGAACGTGGAACCCATGGATTACGACCCCTCGCTGAAACCCAACAACAAGACATCGGAGGCCGAGTAGAATGGAGATCGTGGTGGCGAGTTCGGTGGGCGTGCTGACGGCAGCCGGGGTCTACCTGATCCTGCGCTTGCGCGCCTTCCCGGTCATCCTGGGGCTTGCATTGCTGTCATACGCTGTGAACGTGTTCCTGTTCGCGACTGGACGCTTGGCGATCAACGCGCCGCCGGTTCTGAACAAGTATGCCGACGTGAGCTATTCCGACCCGCTGCCGCAGGCGCTGGTGCTGACGGCGATCGTGATTTCCTTCGGGATGACGGCCGTGCTGGTGATGATCGCGCTTGGGGCGTATCTCGAAGCCGATGATGACAGCATCAACCTGGCCGGCGTGAACGCGGGCGAGGGCGACGACACGGCTGAGGACGGCGGCGCGACGGCCGGCAAGGCAGGCGGCGCATGAGCCACTGGATCATTGCCCCCGTCATCCTGCCGGCGCTGCTGGCGCCGGTCATCGCCTTCGTCATGCGCCACGACATCCCGCTGGCGCGGTCGGCCTCCTTTGCCGGGACGCTGGCGCTGGTGGCCATCGCGACCGGCCTGACCGTCGCCGCGTCGGGCGGCGAGACCTTCGTCTACCGTCTCGGGGACTGGCCCGCGCCGTTCGGCATCGTGCTGGTGCTGGACAGGCTGTCGGCGATGATGGTGCTGCTCACCTCGGTTCTGGCCTTCATCGTGCTGCTCCACGCCGCTGCCACGGGATGGGACGCGCGGGGGCGGCATTTCCATGCGCTGTTCCAGTTCCAGCTCATGGGGATCTCGGGCGCGTTCCTGACCGGAGACGCCTTCAACCTGTTCGTCTTCTTCGAGATCCTGCTGATCGCCTCTTACGGTCTGATGATCCATGGCGGTGGCAAGGCGAGGGTGCAGGCGGGTCTGCAATACGTGGTCATGAACCTTGCTGGCTCCACGCTGTTCCTGTTTGCGCTCGGTACGCTTTACGCCGCCACCGGCACGTTGAACATCGCGGATCTGGCGATGAAGATGCGGGCGCTGCCGGTGGAGGATGCCGGGCTGGTCCGCACCGCCGCGGTGCTTCTGATGGTGGTCTTCGCCATAAAGGCCGCGCTATTTCCGGTGCAGTTCTGGCTGCCCGCGACCTATGCCAACGCGCCGGCCCCGGTGGCGGCGCTGTTCGCCATCATGACCAAGGTGGGCGCCTACGCGATCATCCGCATCCACACGGTGGCATTCGGCCCCGACGTGGCGGTGACGGGCGGGTTGATCGGCACGTGGCTGATGCCTGCGGCGATCATCACGCTCGCGGTGGGTGCGCTTGGCGTTCTCGGGGCGCGGCGACTGATGCCGATGCTGTCCTTCGCCGTGGTGGGGTCGATGGGGACCATGATGATCGCGGTTGCGGCCTTCACGCCGCAGGCGACGACGGCCGCGCTGTACTACCTTGTCCATTCCACCTTCTCGGCGGCGGCGCTTTTCCTGCTGGCCGATCTGGTCGTCACAAGGCGGGCGGGCGGCGACGTGCTGTCGGCGCGGGCGCCGACGTTGCAGAACGGGCTTTTCGCCGCGCTTTTCTTCGCGGGGGCGATCGGCATGGCCGGGATGCCACCGCTCAGCGGGTTCCTCGGCAAGCTGTTGATCCTCGACGCCATGCAGGGCACGACCCAGATGGCGCTTGCGTTCACGGCGATCCTCGCCGGCTCACTGCTGATCATCGTCGGGTTCGCGCGGGCGGGGAGCACCCTGTTCTGGAAGTGCACGGCGCTGCCGCATCCCATGCCCGCCGCCGACGCGGTGCCGGACGTCGGGGACAGGCCGGACGAGGCGCCGGCGGCGGGGCCGTTGCAGGTTGCGCCGACGCTGGCCGCTGTCGTGATGCTTGCCCTGCTGGCGGTGTTCGCCGGTCCTGTCACGGGCTACATGCAAGCCGCTGCCGATCAACTGTTCGACAGCTCGGGGTACATCGATGCCGTTCTGCCTGCGGATGAGGAGAGCTGAGCCATGATCAAGCGCCTTTTCCCCCATCCCGTGCTCAGCGTCGTCCTCACGCTCGTCTGGCTGGCGCTGGTCAACAAGGTCACGGTTGGCAACCTGATTCTGGGCGGCGTGCTCGGGATCGTCGTGCCGTGGATCACGGCCCCCTACTGGCCGCGACGGGCCAAGATCGGGCGACCGCTGCGCGTGGTCGAATACGCTTTCATCGTGCTGTGGGACATCATCATCGCGAACGTGCAAGTGGCGTGGATCATCATCTTCAAGCGCAATGCGAACATCTGGTCACGCTGGGTTTGCGTGCCGCTGGAGCTGACTTCGCCCGAGGCGATCACGGTTCTGGCCGGTACCATCACAATGACACCGGGCACCGTGTCCGCCATGTTGTCCGCGGATGGCGGCAGCATCCTCGTGCACTGCCTGCACACCGACGACCCCGGGAAGGTGCGTGACACGATCAAGAACCGCTACGAGTGGCGGCTGAAGGAGATATTCCAATGATCACGACCGCGCTGATCTTCGCTTTCGGATGTTTCGGGCTTGGGCTCATCTTCAACCTGTGGCGCATCGCCACCGGGCCGGATGCCGCGGACCGGATCCTTGCGCTCGACACGATGGTCATCAACCTGATCGCGCTGCTGATACTCTACGGCATCTGGAAGGGCACGGCCGTGTATTACGAAGCCTCGATGCTGGTGGCGATGGTCGGGTTCGTCTCGACCGTGGCGTATTGCCGTTTCGTCCTTCGCGGCGACATCATCGAATAGGGGGCAGGCATGGAGCTCATGACGGAAATAATCGTCTCGTTCTTCCTCGTCGTGGCCGGGGTTTTCGGGCTGGTCGGGTCCTTCGGGCTGCTGAAGCTGCGCGAGACGATGCAGCGGCTGCACGCGCCGACCAAGGCGACGACGCTGGGGGTTGGGGGCGTTCTGCTCGCCTCGATGTTCTATTTCCTGCTGGTGAAGGGGACATTCTCGTTTCACGAGCTGCTGATCACCCTGTTCCTGTTCCTGACCGCGCCGGTCACTGCCCACTTCATCGCCAAGACCTTCATGCAGGGCAACGTGAGCAAGCGAGACCTGCCCGACACCGAGCAGGATTACGGCTGGTCTGTCTATGACGACCCGCCGATGCACGGCGAATCCGAGGACCGCTGAGCGGCGTCGGATCAGGGGCGCATGCGGCGCAGGCGCGGGTCCATCGACAGCATGTCGGGCCAGCCGACGAAATACTCGATGGCATAGACGATGAAGCAGACCGCGAAAATGGCCAGTACGAACTTGACCTTCTTCTTGTCGGGCGGGTTGCGGGCCCACCGGGCCATGCGGAGGAGCCAGCTTATGTTCATCGCTCCGTGAACCGTATCTTGCCGATATGGGGGAGGTTGCGGTTGCGCTGCGCATAATCGATGCCGTAGCCGACAACGAACGCGTCGGGGATCTCGAAACCGGTCCAGTCGGCGCGGATGTCGGCCTCGCGCCGTGACGGCTTGTCGAGCAGCGCGATGCTGCGCAGCCGGCGCGGCCGGCGGCTGGACAGCAGGGACATCACGTGGTCAAGCGTGTGGCCCGTATCGATGATGTCTTCCACCACCAGAATGTCGCGCCCCTCGATGTCGCCGCCCAGGTCCTTGAGAATGCGGACTTCGCGGCTCGACTCCGTGGCGTTCGCGTAGGACGAGGCTTCGATGAAATCCACCTCGACCGGCATGTCCAGTTCCCGCACCAGGTCGGCGATGAAGATGAACGACCCGCGCAGGAGTCCCACGACGACCAGTTTGTCGGTATCGGCGAATTCAACGGCGATCTCGGCCGCCAGCCCTTCGACCCGGGCGGCGATTTCCTTGGCCGAGAACAGCCGGTCGATCACATATGCGCGGTCACTCATGAGTCCCCTTGAATTCATCCGCCCAGTCTAGGAAATAGGGCGCCACTGTCACGTGAAAACCGGGCCGTCCCGAATGCCGAGCCACGCCGAATCCCGCCAGATGCCCTACAGCGCCCAGCAGATGTACGATCTGGTGGCGGACGTGGGCAACTACCCGAAATTCCTGCCGTGGACGGCCGCAGCGCGCGTTCGCAAGGTCACGCCGCAGGCGGACGGCTCCGAGGTGATGGAGGCTGATCTTGTCATCAGTTTCAAGGTTTTCCGCGAACGTTTCAGCAGTCGGGTCGTCCTGTGGCCGCGGGACATGCGGATCGAGACCGAGTATCTGGACGGGCCGTTTCACCACATGAAGTCCAATTGGCGCTTCGAGGATAACGACGCCGGCTGCATGGTGCATTTCGATGTCGATTTTGCCTTTCGCAACCGGTTGTTGCAGTCGGCGGCGGAACTTTTTTTCTACGAAGCGATGCGCCGGATCGTGAGTGCCTTCGAGAAAAGGGCGGCCGCGCTCTATGGCTGAAAAACTCGATAGAGTTCTGGCGCAGGCCCTTCGCCGCGCGCCGGAAAGCGCCCTGGCCGTGATGCGTCTGTCGCTGGCAGATTGGCTGGCGGTTGGGCTTGCCGGGCAGGACGAGCCGGTGTCGCAGCTGACGCGGGACATGGTGCTGGCGTAAGCCGGCAAGGGTTAGGCGGCCCTTTTCGGCGGCGGCAGGGTGCCCGCCCGCGCCGCGGCGCTGGCCAACGTGTAAATTCCCCCATACTTTTTCCATTATGGGGGATTTTTACCCCCCTCGTACCCCCTATTTTCTTCCACTGTCGCGTAACCCATTGAAAAATATGGAAGTGTACAATGCCGCTCCGGCAGGAGAGGTGTTTATGCTGCCGTGCGGCTCAGGCCTTCTCCCCGATTGACGAGCGTAGCCCCGCCGGTCAATCACAGCCCCCAAGACACCCGGGTTCTTTTCTTCCAACACACCTGCCGCGGCCCTTGGCCCCGGCGGGGCGGCGTGGCGGCTCTTGCCGTGCGCCGCTGCTTTCAGAAAAGGACAGTACCATGGCCGGAGAGCCCTTCCTCCTGACGCGCCTCGACAGCGACATCCCGCACCGCTCCGACATATCCTCCCGACTGCGCGAGCACCTGATGCGGCTGCGTGGTCACGAAATCGACGACACGGTCGAGATCTGGGACGATACGACCGGAGCGGTCTCTGAGCACGACCTCACCCGCATCCATCGCCGCGCCACGGCTTATGTCGATCGGCTCCGTGCGGCCAGCGGCACTGCCCACTTGAAGCCCGACGAGAAGGCGCGCCTTGCGTCGATCAAGGACGGGGTCCGGGCCATCACTATCAAGACCGAGGCCCGGGCCGACGAGATCGCCGCCGACATCCATACGCGGATGCCCTGGATGGCCCCGGCGACCGAGGTCGCCTGGCACGCGATGCGCCGTTGCGCGCAGGAGGGCGCGCCTGTCTTCCGCCTGCCGCCGATGCTGCTGATCGGCCCGCCGGGCATCGGCAAAAGCCACTGGGCGCGCGCCCTGGCCGCAGCGCTCGGCGTGCCGACCACG
>NZ_JBKOTX010000024.1:0-47510 GCF_047086965.1 Roseovarius halophilus (ex Wu et al. 2025)
GACCCTCGCGGCTTCGACCTTGGGAGGTTTTCCAACGCGGGTCGTCCGCCCACCAAGACACAACCCTCACGCCGCGACCCGCATCAGAAAACCTTCACCATTGCAGTCTTTCCGCAGTCTTTGGCTGAAAGCGCATCATCGCCCAGAATATGCTGGCAGTTGCAGCAAATGAGGTTCCGCGTCGGAGTGCAATTCGCCGACACGGTCGTTCTCAGGAGAGGTTAGCAGAGCCATGTCAAGAGGCTTCTGCATCTGCACCCCAATTTGCCAGTTGACAGCGTGCTTTCCTTTCCGGCACTCTCCTTTTACGGACTATATAACATTATAAGGGAGGTTCCATGAACCGCTTCATCAATCTTCGCGCGCCCCGCGTTTCCGTCGCGGCCATCGCCGCGGTCCTCGCTACGCCGCTTGCCGCCCAGACGGCCGTGGACGTTGCCATTGTGGGTGAGCCGGACACATTCGATCCTATGATCTCGACCAAGGACGTGGTGAGCATCGTCACCCAGCACTTCGTCGAAACACTCTATACCTTCGATGACAGCTGGTCAGTGGTGCCGCTTTTGGCGGCCGACATGCCGGAGATCAGCGAGGGCGGGACAACCTACACCATTCCGCTTCGCGAAGGTGTGACTTTTCATGACGGCTCTTCTATGGACAGTGTCGACGTCGTGGCCTCGCTTGAGCGCTGGATCGACCGCGCCACGCGCGGCCGGTCGGTAGCGCCTCTTGTGGAAGGTATCGAGGCGAGCGGCCCGGCCGAGGTCACTATCACGCTGTCCGAGCCGTATTCGCCGCTCCTGTCTCTGCTGGCCTTCTCCAATTCCGCTGCGGCCGTCTATCCAGAGGAAATCATCGGCGAGGAAATCGTGGAAGTCGTCGGCACCGGCCCCTACCAGATCGAGGAGCATGCGCCCGACGAGTATCTGCAGCTCACGCGCTTCGACAATTACACCCAGCCCGCTAGCGGAGCCGAGGAACGCCAGCAGATCCCGGACGAAATCCGCTTCATTCCGGTTCCCGATCCGAACACGCGTGTCGAGGGACTGATGTCCGGACAGTTCGCATTCGCGGACAGCCTTCCGGCCGAGTCCATCGGGCGTGTCGAAGGGAGTGACGTGGCCGAGCCGTTGCTTCTTGAGCCCTTCGGATGGCCCGTCTTTGCGGTCAACCACAAGGACGGGCTGCTGACGGATCAGACCACGCGGCGCGCGGTTCAGGCAGCGTTGCCTATCGACGATATGCTCTTCGCGGCTTTCGGGGACGAGCGATTCTACAATGTCGACGGCCCGATGTATCCGGACGGCTGGGCTTGGCGCACTGATGCTGGGACAGACCTTTACAATCAGAACGACCCCGAGCAAGCTGGAGAGCTACTCGAGGAGGCCGGCTACGATGGCACGCCGCTTAGAATCCTGACCTCGCGCCAGTACGAGTTCCATTTCAAGATGGCCGAAGTGGCACAGATGGCATTGGAATCGGCCGGTTTCGAAGTCGACATGATGGTCGTCGACTGGGCGACGCTGGGAGAGCAGCGCGATGATCCTTCCGCATGGGACATCTACATCACCCACTCGCCCTTCCTGCCGGAACCCTCGCTAACCAGCCTCTACGCCGCCGACAGTCGGCTAGGCTGGTCGAGCGAGGCCAAGGATCAGCTGATGCAGGAGTTCACGACAGAAACCGATCCCGAAGCGCGCCAGCAAATCTTTGCCGACATCCAAGAGCAACTCTATGAGGACGTGGGCTTCATCAAGGTCGGCAACTTTAATGCCCTGCAGGGCAAGGCGACCGGTCTGACTGGCGTCGAGGCTTCGGCTTGGCCCTCCTTCTGGAACGCCGAGTTGTCCGAGTGACCCCTCATGGCCGCGCGACCACAAGGTCGCGCGGCCGCTTCCGCCGGAGTTCCTCTGAATGACGCAGTATATATTCCGCCGCCTGCTCGGCATGGTTGTGGTCATCTTTCTGGTTCTGACCATAGCCTTCGTTCTTGTGCGGCTGGCACCGGGCGATCCCGCGGCCCTCATGCTTGGGCCCGACGCCACGCCGGAAGACGTGGTGGAATTGCGCGAAAGGCTCGGACTGAACCAGCCTATTCCGGTCCAATACCTCTCCTTCGTGGGCAATGCTCTGCAGGGAGATCTTGGAGACTCCCTCTTCTTTAACGCTCCAGTAACCTCTGTTCTGGCCGACAGAGCGGAGCCGACGATATTCCTCGCGCTTTTCTCGCTGTTATTCGCGCTGATCATCGCCACACCAATCGGCATCTACGCGGCCTACCGGCGCGGCTCTTTCGCTGACCAGTCGGCGATCACTTCGGCCATGCTTGCGGCCTCCGTGCCCAGCTTCCTCACGGGGCTGATTTTCCAGCGCTATCTTGCCACCGAGCTGGGGTGGTTTCCGGCTTCGGGCTACGGAGGTCCGGACGCCAACTTCCTTGAACGCATGTGGCACTTGGTACTACCCTCTATCGTTCTGGGCATCGTCAATTCGGCGCTGATCCTGCGGTTTACGCGCGCCTCAATGCTGGACATTCTTGGTGAGGATTACGTCCGTACCGCCCGAGCCAAGGGTATGCGGGAGCAGCGAGTGGTCCTGCGCCACGCGCTCAAGAACGCCGGCATTCCGATCATCACCGTCATCGGTCTGACCTTCGCGCTGTTGGTCTCGGGGGCGGTCGTGACCGAGAGAGTCTTCAACCTGCCAGGGCTCGGCAATCTCGTGGTGAACGCCGTGCTGCGCCGTGACTACCCGATCATCCAAGGAACGCTCATTATCGTGGCCGTTCTCTACGTCCTAGTGAACCTTATCACCGACCTGCTTTACCTAGCTGTCGACAAGCGCGTGAAGGTCTAGCCTATGGCAACTGCTACCGATCCCGCCGAACCGCGCTTCTTCCGGAGCCTTTTCGCCCGAAAATCCGTCCTAGTTGCGCTGCTTGTCTTCGTCGTGATCGCTGGGCTGAGTTTCCTAGCGCCGCTCGTCGCGCCCCTTGACCCTGACGCTATGTCGGTACGGGATCGCCTGACCGCGCCCGGCAAAGACTACTTGATGGGGGCGGATGCTTTCGGAAGAGACGTATTCTCTCGCCTCCTTTTCGCAGGACGTGTGTCACTGACGATCGGTCTGGGCGTGGCCGTGCTCTCGTCGATGGCCGGGATCGTCATCGGGCTGTCTGCCGGCTTCTTCCGGCGCCTCGACACGCCACTTTCGCGCCTCATCGATGCCATGATGGCCTTTCCGGACGTTCTTCTTGCCCTAAGCCTCGTGGCGATTTTCGGGGGTACGATGATCAACGTGATCATGGCGCTGTCGATCGTCTACACGCCGCGGATCGCGAGGATCGTGCGTGCCTCGACACTGGTGATCCGAGAGTTGCCCTACGTCGAAGCCGCCCGGGCCCTCGGTACGCGCACGCCCCGGATCATGGGTACGCATGTGCTCCGCAACATAGTATCGCCCATCCTCGTTCAGGCGACCTTCATCTTCGCCTACGCAATGCTGGCAGAAGCCGGGTTGTCCTTCCTCGGGGTCGGCGTCGACCCGGAGACACCAACTTGGGGCACCATGGTCAACGCAGGTCGCCAGTATATCGACCAGGCGATCTTCCTGATCCTCATTCCGGGTCTCGCGATCTCGGTCTCCGTCCTCTCACTGCAGCTGGTCGGGGACGGCCTTCGCGATGCGCTAGATCCAAGACTCGCCAAGGAGACCTAATGTGGCCCTTACCCTATCGAACTTCCGTGCCGTGGGCTTCGAAGACCCAGTGGAAACAATCCATGTTGACGATGACGGCTATGTAGCTCCCCAAGCTATCGCCGGTGCCCGGACCGTTGATTGCAACGGCGGATATCTCTCGCCCGGCTGGTGCGACCTGCACGTGCATGTCTGGCACGGCGGCACCGACATCTCGGTCCGGCCCGGAGAGGCGGGACGGCCCACCGGCGTGACAGCCATGGCCGACGCCGGCAGTGCGGGCGAAGGCAATTTCCACGGGCTTCGCGAATACGTTATCGACCAGCAGAGCGAGACCATCCGGGCCTTTCTCAACATCGGTTCGATCGGCTTGGTCTGCTGCAACCGTGTACCCGAGCTCATAGACATGCGCTCAATCGATGTGGACCGCACGCTCGAGACCATAGAGGCGCATCGCGATGTCATCTGCGGCATCAAGGTTCGCGCTTCGGGTGTCATCGTGGGGAGCTGGGGTATCACGCCGGCCAAGATCGCCAAGCGCGTAGCCGAGATCTCCGGGCTTCCGCTGATGGTCCACGTCGGTGAGCCGCCGCCGCTGATCGACGAAGTCTTCGACATCCTCGGCGAGGGAGACATCGTCACTCATTGCTTCAACGGCAAGAAGGCGGGGTCGATCAACGATACCCAGGCGCTCTGGGATCAGGCCAAGCGGCTGGCAGACAGCGGAGTGCGCATGGACGTGGGGCACGGGCAGGCCTCATTTGATTTCGACGTGGCTCGGCGCGCCATCGCTGATGGGCTAAGACCCTTCTCGATCTCGACCGACCTGCACCTTCGCAACATTGCGGGGCCGGTCCATGACATGGCGACAACGCTGTCGAAGCTCCTGGCCGTCGGGCTGCCCTTCGAGAATTGCCTCGAGGCCGTAACCGCCGCGCCGCGCTCTGTCGTCGGGCTGGGTGCGAAAGCGGGGCTCACACCGGGCGAGATTGCCGACTTCACTGTATTCGACCTCGCCCCGGGGGCGCTCGACGTTGTCGACAGCCAAGGCAACCACATGACACTCGACCAGCTCTTCGAACCGCGGATGACCGTGCTAGGCAACGACGTACAAGAGGCAAACCGGAGGAGCGCATGAGCGACACGATCCTCGACGTCGAAGGGCTGCGCGTCCAGTTCAATGCGAGAGGCGGAGACCTCACGGCGCTGCGGGATGTAAGCTTTTCTCTCGCCCGCGGCCGGACCCTGGCACTGGTGGGCGAGAGCGGCTCGGGCAAGTCCGTGACCTCACTTGCGCTGATGGGCCTTCTGCCGCCCAATGGGCGCATCGGGACGGGCAGCCTTGCCTACCGAGACCGGACTGGGGAGGTGACCGATCTTGCCAAGCTTTCTTCGGCCGGATTCCGGCGGATCCGCGGACCCGAAATCTCGATGATCTTCCAAGAGCCCATGTCATCGCTGAATCCGCTCTTCACGATCGGCGATCAGATCGGGGAAATGCTGTGGCTTCATGAGGCGCTCGACGCGAAGTCTCGGCGCAAGCGCGTCATCCAAATGCTCGAGTTGGTCGAGATCCCAGCCCCAGCCAGCCGGGCAGACAGCTATCCGCACGAACTTTCTGGCGGGATGCGGCAGCGGGCAATGATCGCCATGGCCCTTGTCTGCAACCCGGCGCTGCTCATCGCGGACGAGCCGACAACTGCGCTCGACGTGACCATTCAGGCCCAGATCCTCGATCTCATGCGCCGGCTCCAGCGGGAGCTGGGGATGTCCATCCTGTTCATCACCCATGACATGGGCGTCGTGGCCGAGATGGCCGACGATGTGGCGGTCATGTACGCGGGTGCTGTGATTGAGAAGGCGCCGGTCCGGCATCTTTTCGAGGATACACGACATCCCTATACGCAGGGATTGCTAAACTCGATACCGCAGCCTGGACGCGGTGACGGCGAACGTCTCGTTCCAATTCCGGGCTCGGTTCCGCCGCTTCATGACCTGCCCCCTGGTTGTGCTTTCGCTCCACGCTGTCGCTATGCCCTGCCCGAGTGTCGCCAACCGATCAAGCTGCGCGAGAAGGCGCCGAACCACTGGGCCGCTTGCGTCTTGGAGAAGGCAGGGCCCCAATGAACAATCCATTGCTTCAGGTAAAAAATCTGACCAAGCGCTTCTACATGCCGGCGGGAGATGTCCATGCCGTCGAGGACGTCAGCTTCAGCATTCCGCGCGGCTCGATCACCGGGCTGGTCGGAGAGAGCGGCTCTGGGAAGACAACCCTCGGGCGTACGCTGTTGCGGCTCATCGAGCCCACCTCCGGGCAGACGGTTTTCGATGGGCAGGATCTGAACGCGCTTGGTGACAGTGAAATGCGCGCCATGCGGCGCCGGATGCAGATTATTTTTCAGGACCCGGTCTCTTCGATCAACCCGCGTATGCGGGTGGAAAGTGTCATCTCCGAAGGGCTCATCGCCCATGGCATCGGGACCCGGAAAGAGCGTCGCGACCGCGTCGCTGCATTGCTGGAAGAGGTCGGGCTGCAGGCCGATCACATGCGGCGATTTCCTCACGAGTTCTCGGGTGGTCAGCGCCAACGCATTGGTATCGCCCGCGCTTTGGCTCTGGAGCCGGAGTTCATCGTTGCTGACGAGAGCGTCTCCGCCCTGGATGTTTCGATTCAGGCGCAGGTCCTGAATCTGCTCCTGGAACTGCGCGAGCGCCGCAATCTGACGATGCTATTCATCGCTCACGACCTCTCTGTGGTGGAATACCTTTGTGACCAGATCGCGGTGATGTACCTCGGCCGGCTGATGGAGGTCGGGCCTTCTACGGAGGTCCATGAGCGCGCGATGCATCCCTACACGCGCGCTCTCAACTCCGCGATCCCACAGCCCCGACCGGGGGCTTCGCTAAACCGTGAAGTGCTCAGTGGGGACATCCCCAGTCCGCTCTGGCCGCCGACAGGATGCGTCTTTCGGACCCGTTGCCCGCTTGCGCAGGACACCTGCGCAGAGAGCCCACCGCCGGCCGAGCGCGTCGGCGCCGAACATGTCAGCTACTGCAAGAGGATAGAGGCCCTGAATGAAAGATGAGCGACCCGACTCGACGCCGGAAACGCGGCTCAAGGCCCGCGGGCTCGATCTGCCCGGCACGGCACCCCAGCCGATAGGTGTGTTCTGCAACGTCCGCCGGGCCGGCCGTATGCTCTATGTCTCCGGCCAGGGACCCGTGCAGGCCGATGGCACGTTGCTTCGCGGTAAGGTGGGCTCCGAAGTGAGCGCCGAAGAGGCGCGCGAGCATGCCGAACTGGTGGCCATCAACATGCTAACGGCCCTTCGCGGGTATTGCGGTTCGCTCGACAAGGTCGGCGGTGTCGTCAAGCTGCTCGGCCTCGTGAACGCCGATCCCGACTTCGAGAAGCATCCCTTCGTGATCGACGGCGCCTCGGACTTGTTGGGCGCGATCTTCGGCGAGGCCGGGGTGCATGCGCGGTCGGCCTTCGGCGTCGGATCGCTGCCCAACCGGATCACGGTGGAAATAGAAGGGATCTTCGAACTTGAGGAGAAAGAGGCGTGAGGTACTCAGGCGCTTTTCTGGTGCCCCATGGCACGCTCCACCGCTACGGCGGCCGTGCGAACCTCGCCCGACAACCAGTCGAACTGGTCGGAGACTCGATACTTGGGCATCACGACGGAAAGCGTGATCACACAGGCTCCCGTTTCGTCTCGCACCGGCGCGGCGATGCAAGCGACCGATTCCTCGGAGCTGTCGATTTGCACCGCCAGACCGTTGAGGTAGTCCTCGCGGGACTTCCGCGACAGAACCTCGGGGTCGATCTCCGCCATGCCGGTCCGGGATGGGCGCGCGAAATCGCGGAAGGTCGCAAGGCGCTCCTCATCCGGCAAGTGCCCCAGAAGCAGGCGGCCAGAGGCCGTCCAGTTCAGCGGCACGCGCGTCCCAACATCGGATGTGACACGAAAATGCCCTTCGCCTTCCGCCATGCCGATGACGGTCATCATGCCTTCGTCTCGGGCGCAGATCTGGATCATCTCGCCTGTCCGCTGCGAAAGCGCGTACATCTCCATCTCGGCCTCGGCATACATGTCGATCCGCGCCCGATAGGCGAGGCCGTAACGCATGAGGCGAGGCCCGAGCCAGACCCGGCCCTCGTCGGCGCGGCTCAGCATCGCACGCTCAACCAATTCGTCGATGAGCCGGTAGATCGTGGAGGCGGGTGCGCCCGCTTCCTTCGCGAGTTCGTAGGCGCTCATCGGGACCTGCCGCTCAGTCAGCAGATCCATTATCTGAAGGCTGCGGTCTATACCGCTAGTACGCGTACGCGTAGGCTTGATCTTGTTCATGGCGCCTCAATGATAGTTTCCACAAGCCCTACCTAATTATGGACCCCCCCACAACCTCGAAAGGAAACATTATGTCCGAGACCCGCACGCCGGACTGGAGATGGCACGATGCCAACGGGCTGAGCCGGATCATCAACGTCTCCGGCACGATGACCGCGCTCGGTGGATCGATGGCCGCGCCGGAAGTCGCGCAGGCGACGGCCGACACAATGACTCGTTTCGCCAAGATCCACGAGCTTCAGGCCAAGGCCAGCCATGTCATTGCGGAACTTACCGGCGCAGAGGCAGGTTGTCTCACCGCTTCGGCCAGCGCCGGTATCAGCCTCGCGGTAGCCGGTTGCATGACAGGTATCGACCCAGCCCGCGTCGAAGCGCTTCCGAATGAGACCGGCCCCCGCAGTGGCGTGGCGGTCCAGCTCGGCCACCTCTGCGGCTACGGTGCGCCGGTCTCGCTCGCCGTCGAGCTTACCGGGGCGCACGTGCGGCCCGTCGGTCAGTCAACGCTCGCAATGGATCACCAGTTGGCCCATGTACTCGACGAAGGCGCCGCGGCTGCGCTCTATGTCGTCTCGCACCACGTCGTCGCCTACGGGCAGATCCCCTTCGAGCGGTTTGCGGAGATCGCGCACGAGAAGGGGGTTCCGGTGATCGTGGATGCCGCTTCCGAATACGATCTGCGTGGCTTCATCGAGAAAGGTGCGGATGTTGTCGTCTACTCGGCCCACAAGTTCATGGGCGGCCCCACTGCCGGCATCATTGCGGGGCGCCGCGACCTAGTACGTGCTGCCTACCTTCAGAATATCGGGATCGGGCGAGGCATGAAGGTTGGCAAAGAGAGCATTGCAGGCGCCACCGCCGCAATGACGCTTTGGATGAATAGGGACCATGAGGCCATCCGCGCTCATGAAGCAGAAGCGCTGGAACTATGGCGCGAGGCCTTCGCCCCTCTTCCGGGCATCATGCCACACAGGGTCCTGGATCCGACCGGCAACCCTCTCGAACGCCTTCAGGTAGAGGTCGACCCGGACAAAGCGGGCATCTCGGCCGCGATCATTGCCCGGCGACTGGGGCAGCGCGATCCCGCGATAATCGTGCGCGATCACGAGATCGAACTTGGCTACTTCCAACTTGACCCCTGCAACCTCGCGCCGAACCAAGCGTCGTTCGTCGCCGAGGCAGTAGTCGAAGAAGTATTGCGTGGTGAATTGGCCTGCGATGATGAGATTTCAGCGCGTGCCGCTGTCCGCAATGGCGGCGTCGAGGGGTATCTCAATTGGCCCGGTTAGCTGGGGAGCTTTCCGTTGATACTGGGCTCGTGCGTATCGAAGGTGCAGCGCTGAGGCTCAAGGTCAGACGCGGGACCACTCTGCCGATGCGCCCGGACCACGGGCAGATGATCGCCTGGGATCAGTTGCGCGCCATGCGGGCCAGCTCCCCAGATAACGGCCGCCTGCAGGGCCCGGCCGAATTGCGCGGCGTCGCCGGGGCCCCGGCCGAGCGTGAGCGCCGATGACGCGCGTGCTCGGTATCGGCGAATGTATGGTCGAAATGGCGCTGCAGGAGGACGGGCGCTACGCAATGGGTTTTGCTGGCGACACGTTCAACACCTGCTGGTACCTTCGCCAGGTGGCCGGGGCCGAGTTGTCGGTCGGTTATTACTCCGCAATCGGGGAAGATGACGCCTCGGCACGGATGGAGGAGTTCGTGCGCCGGGCCGGGATCGACCCGGTTCTCACAGTCCGTCGGGGCCGGACGATCGGGCTCTACCTGATCTCGTTGAGAAACGGCGAGCGGAGCTTCAGCTACTGGCGCTCCGCATCGGCCGCACGAACCCTGGCGGACGATCTCGAGGCCCTGCCGGGTGTTAGCAGTGGTGATGTAGCGTACTTCTCGGGGATCACCATTGCCATTCTGCCTCCGGTAGGGCGCGAGCGGTTGCTCGCTGCGTTGGCGCATGCCCGGACAGAGGGGGTGACTGTCGTCTTCGACCCAAACATTCGCCCCGCACTTTGGGAATCGCGCACCGAGATGTGCGGGCAGATCATAAGGGCGGCTGAGACAGCGGACATAGTTTTGCCCTCGTGCGACGACGAGATCGCGCATTTCGGCGACTCTGGTCCCGAAGCCGTGGCGGGTCGCTACCTTGACGGTGGGGCAGGCGTGGTTGTTGTGAAGAACAGCGACAAGCCCCTCGTCGCCCTGACCGAACACGAGCGCATTGCAGTTCCGCCTGACCCGGTGTCGAACGTCGTGGACACTACCGCGGCCGGCGATGCGTTCAACGCAGGTTTTCTGGCGAGTTGGCTGAGCGGCGAGAGCCTCGAAAAAGCCTGTCGCACAGGCAGTCGTCTGGCTGGGCAAGTCATTACTCAGCGTGGTGCCCTCGTGGATCTGATGGTGGACAATTGGTACGCTTAGTGCTGTAGTACAGATAAGGGGCCGGGTGTGTCATGAAAAGCGGCCATAGTTTGCAGTTTTGCAGGGTCAGCTCCCTGCGCATAGCCGCCGTTCGTGACCATTGCCGCGAAAGCCCGCTTTCCGCCCGACCTGCCGGCGCTGCGCCAGCAAAGCGAGCGACTTACCGCGTCCGCTTCGGGCTGGCTGCCGTCATCCGACAGTTTCACTCGGTGTAGTTGTCTCCTGACCTTCGGCTTGCCTTCACAAAGCATCTGGGGTCAGGTGCAGGCCAAGGGGGTGGCTCCGCGACTCTGGCCAGGACAGTTTCGGATTTGCCGCCGCAACGACGCGGATCAGGTTTTTCCCGAAACGCCCTGGGCGCGATCCGCCGTCGGCCCCGCCGCATCGCCGGACAGGCGCGCGGCCAGGGTGGGATGAAGGCTCTCGGAGCGGTCGCGCGCCACCATGCGCGGCTTGCGCAGCCAGAACAGCTTGGTCCAGCCCCGCCAAGTCCCGACCGAGGGGCCGTCAGGGTCGCAGGGGAAGCGGGCGCGCCAGTCCTCCGGCAGGGGCAGGCCGCAGCCCTCGAGGCGTTCCAGCATCCAGACCAGCGAGATATTCGACAGCGGCCGCGCCGGGTAAAAGCCGCCCAGCTGGCCGCCCACATCGCCATGGGTGCCCCGGAACCAGACCTGTTCGACCCGCGCCTTACGCTCGGGCGGACAGGCCCAGAGGACGGGGGCATAGGCCTCGCGCGTTTCGTCATGGGCGAGCGCGTGGAACCCGTGCCGGGTGGCGGGGCCAAGCGCATGGTTGTGAAACCTGTGCTTTTCCTCGGTCACGGGCCACAACAGCGGCAGGCGCAGGCCCAGCGCCTTGACCGTATCCCAGACGGCAACGGCCTCGATCTCGACCGGGTGCAGGCAGTAGTCGCGCCGAAAGGTCTCGGCCACCGGGCCGCGCGCCCCGGCGCGGTAGTGGCGATAGGCCTGGCGGACCATCCGCTCGGTCGCGCAGTCGGCGCGCACCAGCCCCACCAGATCCACGATCCCGGCCAGGGACCGCACCGCGTAGGCCCCGCGCGAGAACCCGGCCAGGATGATCCGGTCGCCGGGCCGATAGCGCGAGGCCAGCACGCCGTAGGCGCGCTGGATCTGGCGGTTGATGCCGCGGCCCATCATCACGTCTATCGTGCGCGACCAGTCGCGCCACTGGATGCCGGCCTCGTAGTAGACCGTCAGGTTGGCGCTGCGTCCGGCCTCGAGGATCAGCTTGTAGAGCTGGCCAGCGTGGCTCTCGTTGCCGTCGACCAGCGACGACATCGTGCCGTCGATCACGATCACATGGGTCGCGGGCCCTCGGTGACGCGGCGAGCCGGCCTCGGCCCGGGGGCCGCGACCCAGAAGCGAAAGGAGCCGGTCACGAAACCCCATGCTCCGCCCCGTTTTCCGCCTCGTGCAGCAACTGCCAGACCCGATGCGGCGTGAAGGGCATGTCGGCCCGGGCGACACCGCGCGAAGACAGCGCATCGAGCACGGCGTTGGACGTGGCGGCCATGGACCCCACCGTCCCGGCCTCGCCGCAGCCCTTCATGCCCATGGGATTGTAGAGCGAGGGCGTGGACTCGGTGTCGAAGCGGAACATGGGCACATCATCGGCCCGCGGCATGGCGTAGTCCATGAAGGTTGCCGTGGTCAGCTGCCCTTCGGCATCGTAATGGGCCTGTTCGGTCAGCGCCTGTCCGACCCCCTGCACCACCCCGCCGTGGACCTGGCCCTCGACCAGCATGGGGTTGATGAGATTGCCGAAATCGTCAACCACCGTGTAGCGGTCCAGCGTCACCTTGCCCGTCTCCGGGTCGATCTCGACCTCGGCCACATGGGCGCCGTTGGGGAAGGACCGGTTTTCCAGCTTGGTGGTCCGCGACTGGCTCAGCAGGTCGCCGCGCCCCTCGGCGCGGGCCATCTCGGCGACCTCCAGCATGGTCGGCGTGAGGTTCGAGCCGGGAATGCGGAAGCGTTCGTCGTCAAAGCTGATGACCTCGGCGGCGACACCCTCCTTTTCGGCCAGGTAGCCGGCGAAAGCCTCGGTGATGGCCGCGACCGCGCCCAGCGTGGCGGTGTTCTGCACCGTGACCGAGCGCGATCCCCCGGTGCCGCCGCCCTGGGCGATCAGGTCGCTGTCGCCCTGCACCACCGAGATACGGTCGGACGGGATGCCGGTCTGGTCGGCGAGGAACTGGGCAAAGACGGTCTCGTGGCCCTGTCCGTTGGACTGGGTGCCCACGAAGATCGAGGCGGTGCCATCGGCGTTGAAATCGACCCGGGCGGTTTCCTCGGGATCGCCCAGGATGCTCTCGATGTAGTAACACAGGCCCATGCCGCGCAGGCGGCCGCGCGCCTTGGACGCAGCGCGGCGGGCGGCAAAACCGGCACGGTCGGCGTTTTGTTCCAAACGGTCAAGGACACGGTGAAAATCGCCCACGTCGTAGGGCTGTCCGGTCGCGGATGTATAAGGGAATTTGTCGGCCGGGATGAAGTTGCGCCGGTGCAACTGCCAGGGATCGACGCCGAGGTCGCGGGCGGCATAGTCCATGGCCCGTTCCAGCACGTAGATCGCCTCGGGCCGGCCCGCGCCGCGATAGGCATCGACCGGCGCGGTGTTGGTATAGATGCCGCGGCAGCGCAGGTGGATCGCCTGGAAATCATAGACCCCCGGCGCCACCTTCGAGAACAGATCGGTCTGGATCGGCTGGGCGAACTGCGAATTGTAAGCCCCTAGATTCGCCAGGGTATCCAGCCGGTAGCCGACAAGCCGGTGATCGGCGTCGAAGGCCAGCGTGGCCGTGGTGGTCAGATCGCGCCCGGCGTTGTCGCTGAGCATGGCCTCGGTGCGTTCGGACATCCAGCGGACGGGGCGGTTGAGCATCCGGGCCGCCTGGGCGACCACGAAGGTCTCGGGGTGGTCCATGCCCTTCATGCCGAACCCGCCACCGGTGTCGGGATTGGTCACGCGGATATCCTCGGGCGGCAGGCCCAGGTGCCGCGCGGCGCTGGCCTTGGGCCCCCAGACCCCCTGCCCGTTCACCGCGATGTGCAGGCGGCCGTTGCCCTCGGGCTCGGCATAGGTGCCGCGCGGTTCCATGGAATTGACGATGACACGGTTGTCGGCGATCTCGTAGGTCAGGACATGCGCCGCCCCCGCGATGGCGCTGTCCACCGCCGCGGCGTCGCCCAGGTCCCAGTCGAAGGCGATGTTGTCGGGAACGCTCTCGTGCAATTGCGGCCCGCCGGGGGCCAGCTCGACATGCGCCGGCTCGTCCTCGAAGTCCAGCGTGATCAGCTCGGCGGCGTCACGGGCCTGTTGCAGGGTCTCGGCCACGACCATGGCGATGGCCTCGCCCACGTAGCGCACCCGGTCACCTGCCAGCAGGGGCCGCTCGGGGCGCGCCCCGCGGCTGCCGTCAGCCATGCGCACGGCGGTGCTTTTCATGGTCACCTGCAGGCCCTCGGCCTCGAGGTCGGCCAGGGTCAGCACGAGGTGCACCCCGGGGGCGTCGCGCGCCTCGGCGACGTCCAGCTCGGTGATCCGCGCGTGGCCCACGGGCGCGCGTAGGAAGACCGCCCGCAAGGCGCCCTGCGGCACGATATCGTCGACGTAGCGGCCATGGCCGGTGAGAAAGCGCTGGTCCTCGACCCGGCGGACCGGTTGGGATTTGCCGAATTTTTCCATGCTGGCCTCTCCTGTCTGTTGCCGAGACCCTAGCGGTTCCAAGGGCCGTGTCCAGCCCGTGCGGCCAGTCCCTCTTTTCGCCGCCGCCCCGGCGGGTTACAGGGGGGCTGCGACAGTCAGGAAAGACAGATCATGCCCATGGAAAAGACCTTTGACGCCCAACAGGCGGAACCGCGCATCTACAAGGCCTGGGAAGACAGCGGCGCCTTCGCCGCGGGTGCCAATGCCACGCGCGACGAGACCTTTTCCATCATGATCCCGCCGCCCAACGTGACCGGGGCGCTGCACCTGGGCCATGCCTTCAACAACACCCTGCAGGACATCCTGATCCGCTGGCACCGGATGCGCGGCTTTGACACGCTCTGGCAGCCCGGGCAGGACCATGCCGGCATCGCCACGCAGCTGCAGGTGGAAAAGAAGCTCAAGGCCGAAGAAGGCCTGCGCCGCACCGACCTGAGCCGCGAGGACTTCCTGGCCAAGGTCTGGGAATGGAAGGACCAGTACGGCGGCCAGATCATCGACCAGCTCAAGCGGCTCGGCGCCTCCTGCGACTGGTCGCGCAACGCCTTCACCATGTCCGGCGCCCCCGGCGCGCCCGCGGGCAACGAGGGCAATTTCCACGATGCCGTCATCAAGGTCTTCGTGGACATGCACCGCAAGGGGCTGATCTACCGCGGCAAGCGGCTGGTCAACTGGGACCCGCATTTCGAGACGGCGATTTCCGACCTGGAGGTCGAGAACATCGAGGTCGACGGCCACATGTGGCACTTCAAGTACCCGCTGGCCGGCGGCGAGACCTACACCTACATCGAGAAAGACGAAGACGGCACCGTCGTGCTGGAGGAAAAGCGCGACTACATTTCCATCGCCACCACGCGCCCCGAGACGATGCTGGGCGACGGGGCGGTTGCCGTGCATCCCGATGATGCGCGCTATGCCCCCATCGTCGGCAAGCTGTGCGAAATCCCGGTCGGCCCCAAGGAACACCGCCGCCTGATCCCGATCATCACCGACAGCTACCCCGACCCCGCCTTCGGGTCGGGCGCGGTCAAGATCACCGGCGCGCATGATTTCAACGACTACGAGGTCGCCAGGCGCGGCGGCATCCCGATGTATCGCCTGATGGACACCAGCGGGCACATGCGGGCCGACGGCGCGCCTTACGCCGAGGAGGCCGGGCGCGCGCAGGATCTTGCCCGTGGTGCGGAGTTCACCATGGCGCAGGTCGACGCGATCAACCTCGTCCCCGAGGCCTATCGCGGGCTGGACCGTTTCGAGGCCCGCAAGCGCGTGGTCGCGGACATCGACGCCGAGGGCCTGATGATCGCGGTCGAGGACAAGAAAATCATGCAGCCCTTCGGCGACCGCTCGAAGGTGGTGATCGAGCCGATGCTGACCGACCAGTGGTTCGTCGATGCCGAAAAGGTCGTCGGCCCCGCGCTGGAGGCCGTCCGCGAGGGCCGCACCGAGATCATGCCCGAAAGCGGCAAGAAGACCTATTTCCACTGGCTGGAAAACATCGAGCCCTGGTGCATCTCGCGTCAGCTGTGGTGGGGGCACCAGATCCCGGTCTGGTATGGGCTGAACCTTGGCGTCGAGGACGACCTGAACGCCAGCGGCGCGCTGGACGAGGTCCGCCTGCTGGAGCTTCTGACCGAGGGCGGGATGCTGCATCGGCAGGAGGTCAGCCATTGCGCCTTCAGCTTCGACGAGGTCATCCCGCTTTTCGAGCAGGACAATATCGACGTGCCCAACCCGATCAGCCATGCCCGCGTGATCGAGGTGGCCGACAAGCACGAGGCCATCCAGACTTTCGCCACGGGCCTTGCCGAATACAACGTCACGCAGGACCTGACCAAGCTGGTCTACCCTGTCTGGCGCGACCCAGACGTCCTCGACACCTGGTTCTCCTCGGGCCTCTGGCCCATCGGCACGCTAGGCTGGCCCGAACAGACCGAGGAATACCAGAAGTATTTCCCCACCGACGTGCTGATCACCGGGCAGGACATCCTGTTCTTCTGGGTCGCGCGGATGATGATGATGCAGAACGCCGTGGTCGGACAGGACCCGTTCCACACCGTCTACCTGCACGGGCTGGTGCGCGACGCCAAGGGCAAGAAGATGTCCAAGACCACCGGCAATGTCATCGACCCCATCGCGGTGATCGAGGATTACGGCGCCGATTCCCTGCGCTTTGCCAACGCGGCCATGGCGGCCATCGGCGGGGTGCTGAAACTCTCGGAAGATCGCATCAAGGGCTACCGCAACTTCGGCACCAAGCTCTGGAACGCCTGCCGCTTTGCCGAGATGAACGGCGCCACCGGGTCGGACGGCAGCCTGCCGCGGCCCACGGCCACGGTGAACCGCTGGATCATCGGCGAGACCGCCCGCGTGCGCGAAGAGGTGGACGCGGCCCTCGCCGCCTATCGCTTCAACGATGCGGCCTCGGCGCTTTATCACTTCGTCTGGAACGTAGTCTGCGACTGGTATGTCGAGTTTTCCAAGCCGCTGCTGCTGGACGGGGGCGAGGCCGACCAGGCCGAAACGCAAGACACCATGGCCTGGGTCATGGACCAGTGCCTGATCCTGCTGCACCCGATCATGCCCTTCATCACCGAGGAGCTCTGGGGAACCCTGGGCACGCGCGACAAGATGCTGGTCCATGCCGACTGGCCCAGCTACGGCACCGAGTTGGTGGATGCCGAGGCCGAGCGCGAGATGCGCTGGGTCATCGCCTTTATCGAGGGGGTCCGCTCGGCGCGCGCGCAGATGAACGTGCCGGTGGGGCTTTACATCCCCGTGCTGCAACTGGACGCGGACGCGGCCGCCCGCACCGCCTGGGCCAACAACGCGGCCCTGATCAAGCGCATGGCCCGCATCGACTCGCTGGAAGAGGCCGCCGCGGCGCCCAAGGGCTCGCTCTCGGTGACCGCGCATGGTGCGAGTTTTGCCCTGCCGCTGGCCGACATCATCGACGTGGAGTCCGAAAAGGCGCGCATTTCCAAGGTCATGGGCAAGCTCGACAAGGAAATCGGCGGGCTGTCGGGGCGTCTGGACAACCCCAAGTTCATCGAAAGCGCCCCTTCGGAGGTCGTCGAGGAGGCCCGCGAGACCCTTGCCCTGCGGCAGGAAGAGCGCGCCCAGTTGCAGGCGGCCATGGCCCGGCTCGAGGAAATCGGCTGATGCGCCGGGGCGGCCCGGGTGCATGGACAACCCGCGCCCTGCGCGGCAGTCTGGCGCCATGACAGGTGATCCCCGCCTTACCCCGCTCGTCCAGAGCCTGCCCCGCGCCGTGCCCTTCGTCGGCCCCGAGGCTTTGGAGCGCGAGCGCGGCCGCCCCTTTCGCGCCCGTCTGGGCGCCAACGAAAGCGTCTTCGGCCCGTCGCCGCAGGCGGTGAGCGTGATGCAGGAGGCCGCGCGGGAGGTCTGGAAATACGGCGACTCGGCCAGTTTCGACCTGCGCAGCCATCTGGCCGCCCGGCACGGTGTGGCGATGGACAACATCGTCATCGGCGCCGGGATCGACGGGCTGCTGGGGTCATTGGTGCGGCTGACCGTACCGCAGGGCGCGCCTGTGGTGACCTCGGACGGCGCCTATCCGACCTTCAACTACCATGTCTCGGGCCACGGCGGGGTGTTGCACAGGGTCGCCTACACCGCCGATCACGAGGACCCCGAGCGCCTGATCGCCAAGGCGGCCGAGGTGGGCGCGCGGCTGATCTACCTGTCCAACCCCGACAATCCCATGGGCACCTGGCACGATGGCGCCACCGTCAAGCGCATGGTCGAGGCCGTCCCCGAGGGCAGCCTGCTAGTGCTGGACGAGGCCTATATCGACTTCGCGCCCCGGGGCACCGCCCCCGAGATCGACCCGGAAGACCCCCGCGTCATCCGCATGCGCACCTTTTCCAAGGCGCATGGGCTGGCCGGCGCGCGGGTGGGCTATGCCATCGGCGACGCCGCGCTGATCGGCGTCTTCGACCTGGTGCGCGATCACTTCGGGATCGGCCGGATCAGTCAGGCCGGGGCGCTGGCCGCCGCGCAGGATGCCGACTGGCTGACCCATGTACGGGCCGAGGTCGCCGGCGCCCGCAACCGTATACAGGTGATCGCCGCCGACAACGGCCTGACCGCCCTGCCCTCGGCGGCCAGTTTCGTGGCCGTGGATTGCGGCGGCGACGGGGGCTTGGCCAAATCCGTTCTGTCGGGCCTGCTGGACCGGGACATCTTTGCCCGCATGCCCTTCGTGGCGCCGCAGGACAGGTGCATCCGCATCAGCGCGGGCCGGCCGAAGGATCTCGACCTGCTGGCCGAGGCCCTGCCCGGTGCCTTGGCGGATGCAAAAAAGCGTTAGGTGATTTTTGACGACGTTGCGTCAACCGTGGGGCTAATCTTGCGTCAAGGGTACTGCTGGAGGCTGTCATGTATCGCTACCCGAACCGGGTCGAGAATTATAAAACGCCCTTCCTCTGGATGGTCGGGGTCTTGATGTTCATGTCCTTCTGGACCATCGCCTCGGTCGCGGGGGTCCTCTGGGTCATGCTCAGGGCCGCCGGGATCGAGCTGGGCCTGCGGATGCTGGGTGCGCGCCGGGGCTAGTCCTGCGCCAGGTCGGCCAGGACCGCGCTCGCGGCCGCCACGCCGCCGGGGCCATGCGGGATATCCAGGGCCGTCAGCCCCGTCTCGATGCTGGCCAGCACGCCAAGGACCATATGCGCGTTGACATGGCCCATGTGGCCGATCCGGAAAAAGGCGCTGGCCGGGTCGCGGCCCAGCCCGATGCCCAGGGTGACGCCGGTCATGCGCTCGACCCAACCGCGCAGGGCATCGCCCTGGCCCGGCTCAAGCCCGACGGAGGTGATCGCCCGCGAGCGCGCCGCAGAATCGGGCACATTGAGGCGCAACGGGCCACCTTCGCCCCAGGTCTCGCAAGCCGCCCAGATGGCCCGGGCCAGGCCATCGTGCCGGGCCCAGACCGCTGTCAGCCCCTCCTCGAGGATCATGTCGAGGGCTTCACGCAGGGCGTAAAGGTGATGCGTGGGCGCGGTGCCGTCGAAATACTTCCAGTATTCGTCGGGCGCCACGCGCGGGCGCCAATCCCAGTAGCGGCTGACGCGGGCCAGGGTGCCGCGCTGCCTGTCCGCCTTGTCGTTGAACCAGACAAAACCCAGCCCCGGCGGCGTCATCAGCCCCTTCTGGCTGGCCGATATGGTGACATCGGCGCCGCTGGCATCCATCTCGTAGGGATCGCAGCCCAGCGAGGCGATGGCGTCCACCATCAACAGCGCGTCATGCCCGGCGGCATCCAGTGCCGCGCGCACCGCGCCCACGTCGTTGCGCACACTGGTCGATGTATCGACCAGAACCATCAGCACCGCCTTGATCCGCCCGGCCCCATCGGCGCGCAGGGCGTCCTCGACCCGGGCCGGGTCCACCGCAGCGCTTTCCCCGAAATCGAGCAGGTCCACCTCGACCCCCAGGCCCCTGGCCATCTCGCCCCAGCCCTTGCAAAAGACGCCGGTGGCCAGCACCAGCACCCGGTCACCCTCGGCCACGACATTGGCAAGTGCCGCCTCCCAGGTGCCGTGGCCATTGGCGATGTAGATGGCCGTCGCGCCGGTCGTGCCCGCGATGGCCTTGAGATCGGGGATCAACGAATGGGTCATCTCGTGCAGCGCGCCGGTATAGATATTGGGCGCGGGGCGCTGCATGGCCCGCAACACCCGGTCCGGCATGACCGAGGGACCGGGAATCGCCAGATAGGGCAGGCCGTTTGCAAACATCTGGATCTCCCGAAGGCTTATGATCCCGCCAAGGTACGCCCCACCGCGGCGGCGTCAATCGGGCGCCGCCCCTTTTCGACCGCCGCGATTCCGCGTAAACCGCGCGGACCATCTGCATCGAAAGGCCGCGCACGCATGGTTTCGGGTTTGTTCCAACGGATTCACCGCTTCGAGCGGGACCTGCACAACCGGCTGGGGCGGGACATCTCGACCCCGGCGGCGCGGCGTGGCGCGTGGTGGCACTATCAGTTTCTTGACCACGGCATCCTGCGCCACCTCTGGACGAACCTCGACGAGGTCGCACCGGGGGTCTACCGATCGAACCAGCCCGCCCCCGGGCGCCTGCGCCGCATGGCCGCGCGCGGCATCCGGACCGTGCTGAACCTGCGGGGTGCGACGCCACATTCGCCCTATCTGTTCGAGCGCGAGACCTGCGACGCCCTGGGGATGACCCTTGTCGATCTGCGCCTGAACGCACGCCGGGCGCCGCCGCGCGCGGCGCTGCTCGAGCTGATCGACCTGCTGGAGACCCTGGAGACACCGCTGTTGATCCACTGCAAGTCCGGTGCCGACCGGGCCGGACTGGCCAGCGCGATCTACCTGCTGATCCGCGACGGGTCCGAGATCGCGGGCGCCCGACGCATGCTGTCCTGGCGCTACCTGCACCTGCGCAGCACCGCCACCGGCGTGCTGGACCAGGTGATCGAGGATTACGCCGCGCGCCGCGCCGGGGGGGACATCGGCTTTCGCGACTGGGTGGCGCAGGACTACGACCCCGAAACCACGACGGCCAATTTTTCGGCCCATCGGGGCCGGGCATGAGCACGCGCCGCCACTCCATGGGGCGCTGGCTCTGGCAGGGATACCTGCGCGAGCACCTGCCGATCATCTCGATCGCATTGGTGATCATGATGATCGAAGGCGCCACCCTCGGGGTCATGAGCTACATGACCAAGCCCATGTTCGACAATGTCTTCATCGGCGGCGACATGGGGGCGCTCTGGGTCGTGGGGCTTATCATCCTGGGGGTGTTCTTTGCCCGCGCGGTGACTTCGGTGACGCACCGGGTGCTGCTCAAGCGGATATCCGAACTCAGCGCGGCCCGGATGCGCACAGATCTGATGGCCCACCTGGTGGCGCTCGACATGTCGTTTCACCAGGCCTATTCACCGGGCACCCTGATCGAGCGCGTGCAAGGCGATGTGCAGGCCCTGGGCCAGGTCTGGACGGGCATCATCACCGGGCTGGGGCGCGACGTGGTTTCGGTGTTCTGGCTCTTCGGCGTGGCGCTTTACATCGACTGGAAATGGACGCTGGTGGCGCTGGTGGGCATTCCACTACTGGTGGCGCCCTCTCTCATGGCGCAGCGCTACGTGCGCGGCAAGGCCCGCACAGCGCGCGAGGTCTCGGCCTCCATGTCGACCCGGCTCGACGAGGTCTTCCACGGCATCATGCCGATCAAGCTCAACAGCCTGGAGCGCTATCAGCAGGGCCGCTACAATCGGCTGAACGACGACCGCGTGACCTCGGAAACCCAGGCGGCGCTGGGCCAGGCCCTGATCCCGGGGCTGATCGACATCATGACCGGGATCGGTTTTTTCTGCGTGCTGTTCTTCGCCGGTTCCGAGATCGTGGAGGGCGACAAGTCGGTCGGCGATTTCATGGCTTTCTTCACCGCCATGGCCCTGGCCTTCGACCCGCTGCGGCGGCTGGGCAACCTGTCGGGGCTGTGGCAGGCGGCGTCGGCGGCGGTCGAGCGCATCCGCGAGTTGTTCGACATCCGCCCCACCCTTGTCTCGCCCGCCGCCCCTGCCAGCCCGCCCCCGGCCGCACCCGAGATCCGCTTCGAGGAGGTCCACCTGGCCTATGGCGATCTGCCGGTGCTCACGGGGGCCAGCTTCACCGCCGAGGCGGGCAAGACCACGGCGCTGGTCGGGGCCTCGGGCGCGGGCAAAAGCACGGTCTTCAACGTGCTCACCCGGCTTGTCGATCCCGGCCAGGGCCGGGTGACGCTGGACGAAACCCCGGTGAATGCCATGGCGGTGGAGGAATTGCGCAGCCTGGTGTCGACGGTGGCGCAGGATGCCGCGCTCTTTGACGAAAGCCTGCGCGACAACATCCTGCTAGGCCGCGAGGACGTCGATGCGGCACACCTGCAACATGTCCTCGACGCCGCCCATGTCTCGGACTTTCTGCCCAAGCTGAGCGATGGCCTGGACACGCCCGTGGGCCCGCGCGGATCGAACCTGTCGGGCGGACAGCGCCAGCGCGTCGCCATCGCCCGCGCCCTGCTGCGCGACACGCCGATCCTGCTGCTGGACGAGGCGACCTCGGCCTTGGACACCAAGTCCGAGGCGGTGGTGCAGGCCGCGCTGGACCGGCTGGCCGAAGGGCGCACGACGCTTGTCATCGCCCATCGCCTCTCGACGGTGCGCAATGCCAAAAAGATCCTGGTGATGGACAAGGGCCGCGTGGTGGACGAGGGTACGCACGACGCGCTGCTAGCGCGCGGGGGACATTATGCCGATCTCTATCGGCTGCAGTTCAAGGAGGGCCGCCAGGTGGTGGATGCCGCAGCGCCCCGGCTGCGGGCGCGCCAGGCCAAGGCGCCGGCCCGCGCCGCGCGGGGGCTGATGGCGCGCCTTTTCGGCGGCAGTAATCCGTCCTAGATAGGGCCCATGACAGATCAGCGCACAATTCTTCGCATCACCGGGGATGACAGGGTCGGCTTTCTGCAGGGCCTTGTCACCAATGACATCGACCGCCTCTCCGAGGGCCTCGTCTATACCGCGTTGCTGACGCCGCAGGGCAAGCTGATCGTGGATTTCTTCCTGCAAGCGGAAGGCGACGCGATCCTGCTGGACGTGGCCTCGGACCAGGCGGCGGCCCTGTTCCAGCGGCTGTCCATGTACAAGCTGCGCTCGGCGGTCGAGATCGCCGAGACCGGTCTGGTGGTCTCACGCGGGGTCGGGCCCGCGCCCGAGGGCGCCCTGCCCGACCCGCGCCATCCGGGCATGGGCTGGCGCCTGATCGACGAGACGGACCTGTCGGAAGAGATCGACTGGGACGCGCTGCGCGTCGAACACGTGATCCCCGAACTGGGCATCGAGATGAGTTCGGACAGCTTCCCGCTGGAGGTCGGCCTGGACAGGTTGTCAGGCGTCGATTTCAGGAAAGGCTGCTATGTCGGGCAGGAAGTCACGGCGCGGATGAAGCACAAGACCGAGTTGCGCAAGGGCCTCGTACAGGTCCGGATCGAGGGCGTGGCCCCGCTCGGCACGCCGCTCATGGCGGGCGAGAAACCGGCGGGCACGCTCTACACCCAAGCCGGCGGCAAGGCGCTGGCCTACCTGCGCTTCGACCGGGTCAAGGAGCCGATGCAGGCGGGGGACGCCACCGTGACATGGACCCCGTAAGGACCGCGATTGCGCGGCTCTTCGGGGCGCCACCCGCCGGGTTGCACCGTTTGCAGGGCGGCGACCTGTCCGAGGTCTGGGCCGCGCACCTGGCCGATGGGCGCCGGGTGGTCGTCAAGGCCGGCCCGCTGGTGATCCGCGAGGCGCGGATGCTGGAGGCCATGGCCGAGGCCGGTGCGCCAGTGCCCTCTGTGCGCGCCGCGGAAAAGTCGCTGATGGTGCTGGACCATCTGCCCGAGGCCCGCCCCGGGGCCGAAAGCTGGCGCGCGCTGGGGGCGGGTCTGGCCAGGATGCACGCGGCGACCGCGCCGCACTACGGCTGGTCGGTCGACTATGCCTTCAACGAGGTGGCCATCCCGAACACGCGCGGCACGGACTGGATAGCGTTCTGGGCCGAGAACCGCCTTCTGGCCGGGCGCGACGCCTTGCCGGCGGGGCTGGTCCGCAGGCTCGAGACGCTGGCGCACCGCCTGCCCGAGTTGATCCCCGGTGCGCCGCCGGCCGCGCTGCTGCACGGCGACCTCTGGACGGGCAATGCGCTTTTCACATCCGGGGCCGCCTACCTGATCGATCCGGCCAGCTATTACGGCGATCCGGAGGTGGACCTTGCCATGCTGGAGCTGTTCGGCAGGCCGCATGCCGCCTTTTACGAGGCCTATGGCCACCCGGAAGCGGACTGGGATACACGCCGCGCGGTCTACCAGCTCTGGCCGGCGCTGGTGCATCTGCGGCTGTTCGGGTCGGGCTACATGGGCATGATCGAAGACCGCCTGGCGCGGCTGGGCGCCTAGGCGATCCGTGGCCGATCAGGCGCGTTCGGCGTAGTCCATGCTCTCGGTGTTGACGATGATGTCTTCGTCCTGGCCCACGAAGGGCGGCACCATGACGCGCACGCCGTTGTCCAGCACCGCGGGCTTGAAGCTGTTGGCCGCGGTCTGCCCCTTCACCACCGGCTCGGTTTCCAAGACCTTGCAGGTGACCTTTTGCGGCAGGGTCACGTTCAGCGCCTCGGTATCGTAATACTCGATGACCACGGTCATGCCGTCCTGCAGGAAGGGGCGGCGTTCGCCAAGCAGGTCGGCCGGAAGCTCGATCTGGTCGAAAGTCTCGGTGTCCATGAAGACCAGCATCCCGTCATTTTCGTACAGGAACTGCTGGTCGCGCTGTTCCAGCCGCACACGCTCGATCTTGTCGGCCGAGCGGAACCGTTCGTTCAGCTTGGAATTGTTGCGCAGGTTCTTCATCTCGACCTGCGCGAAGGCGCCACCCTTGCCGGGCTTGACGTGGTCGACCTTCACCGCGACCCAGAGGCCGCCAGCGTGTTCCAGTACGTTGCCGGGCCGAATCTCGTTACCGTTGATCTTTGGCATGTCGAAGTGTGTCCAGACTGAATCGCATGGTTGATCGGTATTTGGCTAAGCCTATATCTCGCGTATCGTGGCAGGACAACCCGACAGATACTGTTGCTGACCCCGCCAAGGCATGCACGCGGTGCATACCTGCCATTCCAAATGAGCCCACCCGAATCATTCGTGAACAGGCATATTGCCCCTCACGCCAGACACAAGCCTTAAACCGAAGGACCCGATATGCGAGATCTCGTCGACGGCACCGCGTTCAACAACGAGCAAGGCAACCGCGCCCGCAAACTGTTTGCGGCTGTGGTCCTGGCTGCGCTCGATGACGCCATCGCCGATGACAAGAAATACGGCAACGGCCCGGACCAGATCGCCCGCTGGGCCCGCTCTCGCGACGGGCGCGAAGTCCTGTCCTGCGCCGGGATCGACCCGAACGAACGCGTTGTAACCGGCCTGATGGATTTCGTCGGCAAGGGTGTGCGCACCTCGGTCGCGCTGTCGCGCGAAGAAAGCGAGCGTCGCCACGCCGCTGAAGTCCTTGAGGAAGCAGCCCGCGCGGCCTGACCGCCGCGGCGACCGCCCCCGGCCGGCCGGACCCTTCAACAAGAAAACGGATGGTATCGCAGGGCGCGTCGCGTTACGTCGCAGTTGCGCGGCCTGCGCTGAGGCCCGCCCGACAAGGGCGGGCCGTTTCTCGATGCGGGCCGGAGATCAGGAGGGGATTTCGCCCTCGAGGCCCTCGACGTAGAAGTTCATGCCGACCAGCAGGCCATCGTCGGCGACCTCGCCCTCTGCCAGGAACTGGGTGCCGTCCTGCTTACTCAGCGGGCCGGTAAAGGGATGATATTCGCCCGCCGCGATGCGGTCGCGCAGCGCCTCGGCTCCGGCCTTGATGTCATCGGGCACGGCAGAGGAGATCTCGCCGATGCCGACCATGCCCTCGCCGATACCGTGCCAGGTGTTCACGCTTTCCCAGGTGCCGTCCATGACCGCCTGGACGCGGTCGATGTAGTAGGGCGTCCAGTTGTCAATGATCGAGGAAATTCGCGGCTTGGGCGCGAATTCGGCCATGTCCGACGCCTGCCCGAAGGTGTAGACATCTCCGGCTTCCTGCGCAGCGGCCTGCGGTGCGGTGGAATCCGTGTGCTGCAGCACCACGTCGCAGCCCTGCTCGATCAGGGCCTGCGCCGCGTCGGCCTCTTTCGAGGGGTTGAGCCACTCGAAGATCCAGATGATCTTGAACTCCACGTCCGGGTTGACCTCTCGGGCGTGGATGAAGGCGGCATTGATGCCGCGCACCACTTCCGGGATCGGCACCGAGGCGATGTAGCCGACCCTGTTCGACCGGGTCATGTTGCCGGCAAGATACCCCTGCACGGCGCGCCCCTCGTAGAAGCGGGCGGAATAGACGCTGACATTCTCGGCCGTCTTGTAGCCCGTCGCGTGTTCGAACATCACGTCCGGGAATTGGGCCGCGACATTGATCGTCGGGTCCATGAAGCCGAAGGAGGTGGTGAAGATGAGCTTGCAGCCCTGCAGGCACATCTGGGTCAGCACCCGTTCGGCGTCGGGCCCTTCCGGCACGCTTTCCTGGTAGACCAGTTCGACCTGGTCACCGAAGTGTTCGACCATCTCTTCGGCGGAATGATGGTGGTGCTGGGTCCAGCCGCCATCGTTGACCGGCCCGACATAGACGAAGCCGACCTTCATGGGCGTGTCCTGTGCGCGCAGCGGCGCGCCCAGGGCGGCGGCAAAAGCGGCGGTCGCGCCGGTTTTCAGTAGCGTTCTGCGTTTCATGGGTCTCTCCCGGTTGGTGGGACGGCAGCCGCCCCGGTTTCGTGTTTGGCCTCAGCGCGAGGCATGGAAGGTCTGGCCCAGCGAACCGGGCTTGCGTCCCGCCGCCAATACGACAAGGACGATGATCGTGGCAACGTAAGGCGACATGGACAGGTACTCGACGGGGATCGCCAGCCCCGCCGCCTGCAGGTTGAGCTGCAGAACGGTCACACCGCCGAAAAGATAGGCGCCCAGCAAAAGCCGCCCCGGCTTCCAGCCCGCGAAGACGACGATGGCCAGGGCGATCCAGCCGGCGCCGGCGGTCATGCCTTCGGTCCATTGGGGCACGCGGACCAGGCTGATATAGGCGCCGCCAAGGCCCGCACAGGCCCCGCCGAACATGATCGCGCCAAAGCGGATCAACACCACCGGATAGCCAAGCGCATGGGCGGCGTCGTGATTCTCGCCCACCGCGCGCAGCACCAACCCGGCGCGGGTGCGGGTCAGGAAATACCAGACCGCCAGCACCAGCCCCAGCCCCAGATAGACCACGCCGTCATGCCGAAAGGCGATCTGGCCCAGCACCGGCAGGTCCGACAGCAGCGGAATCTCCAGCTTGGGAAAGGCGGGCGGGCGCGCCTCGGCAAAGCCCTGACCCAGCAGGGCCGAGAGGCCCAGACCGAAGAGCGTCAGCGCCAGCCCCGTCGCCACATGGTTGGACAGCAGAAGCTGCGTGAGCACCGCAAAGACGAAAGATAGCAGCAGCCCGCCCAGGGCGGCACCCGCAAAACCCAGCCAGACGTTGCCGGTCAGGCTCGAAAAGATGATGCCGCAGGCCGCGCCGGTGATCATCATGCCCTCGACCCCGAGGTTCAGAACGCCCGCGCGTTCCGCCACCAGTTCGCCGAGGGCCGCCAGCAGGATCGGGGTCGAGGCCACCATGAGCGAGGCCAGCAGCAGCAGCGGGTTGATCGAGGACAGGTCCATCACGCCACCTCACGCCGGCCGAACCGGATCCGGAAGTTCGTCATCACGTCCACCGCCAGCAGGAAGAACAGCAGCATCCCTTGGAACAGCTGGATCGCCGAGCGGGGCAGTTGCAGGTTCATCTGCGCCAGTTCGCCGCCGACGTAGGTCAGCGCCATGAGCAGCCCCGCCAGCAGGATGCCAATCGGGTGCAGCCGCCCCAAGAAGGCCACGATGATCGCGGTGAATCCGTAGCCCACGTTGAAACTGGACATGACCTGTCCCGAAGGGCCGGCAACCTCGAACATTCCGGCCATTCCGGCCAGCCCGCCGGACAGGCCGAGGCAGATCAGCACCATCCGGTTGGCGCTGACCCCGGCGAAGGCGGCGGCGCGCGGGCTTTGCCCGGCCAGCCGCACGTTGAAGCCGAAGATGTGGCGCGACAGCAGGATGTAGGCGGTGACCACGGCAAAGATGGCAGCGATCACACCCCAGTGCATGCCGGTGTTGGCGATCAGCTCGGCGTTATGGGCCGCCGGGTATTGCTGCAGGTTGCGGCTGCCGGGAAAGCCCATGCCTTCGGGGTTGCGCAGCAGGCCCAGCGCCATGGCATCCAGCAGGAAATCGGCAACATAGACCAGCATCAGCGAGACCAGGATCTCGTTGGTCTTGAAGCGCACGCGCAGCAGGCCCGGGATCATGGCCCAGAGCAGCCCGCCCAGCGTGCCCGCCACGACCATCAGCGGAAAGATCAGCCAGCGTGCCTCGGAGGGGTAGAAGGCCAGCGCGAAGCCCGCCCCGAAAAGCGCGCCCATGATATACTGGCCCTCGGCACCGATGTTCCAGATGCCCGCGCGGAACCCGAAGGACAGGCCGATGGCGATCAGGATCAGCGGCGCGGCCTTGACCAGAAGCTGGGGCCGGAAATAGTCGGCGAAATCCCCGAAGAGCGGGTCCCAGAAGATCGTGCGGATCGCCTCGACCGGGGGTTTGCCAAGCGCGGCAAAGACGATGCCGCCGGCCACCATGGTGACGATCACCGCCAGGATCGGCGACAGGTATGACCAGACGCGCGAGGGTTGCGGACGGCGTTCCAGGGCGATCATGCGCGGACCCCCTGCGCGGTGCGATCAGGCCTCCACATGGGCCACCTCCATGTCATGTGCGCCACCCAGCATCAGGCCCACCTCTTCGATGGTCAGGCCCGCCACCGGGCGCGGGGCGCTCAGCCGGCCCTCGTTGAGGGCGGCGAAGTCGTCGGCGATCTCCATCACCTCGTCCAGGTCCTGGCTGATGACCAGGACTGCCGTGCCCCTGGCGGCCAGATCCAGGATGGCCTGCCGGATCGCGGCGGCTGCGCTGGCATCGACCCCCCAGGTGGGCTGATTGACGACCAGCACGTCCGGGTCCTGCAGGATCTCGCGCCCGATGACGAATTTCTGAAGGTTCCCGCCAGAAAGCGACCGCGCCACGTTTTCCGGCCCCGGGGTGCGCACGTCGAAGCGGTCGATGATCGTGCTGGCGAAATCGCGTGCGCCGCCCCAGTCCACCAGGCCGTTGCGCACCAGGTTCTTGCGCGTCTTGCCCGACAAGGCGGCGTTTTCCGTCAGCGTCATGTCCGGCGCGGCGGCGTGGCCCAGCCGTTCCTCGGGGGCGGCGCAAAGGCCCAGTGCCCGCCGCGCATTGGGGGGCAGCCGGCCGATCGCCCGGTCCCGCAAGCGCACCATGTCCGGCGCAACGGACATTTCGCCCGACAGGGCCAGCAGCAATTCGTCCTGCCCGTTGCCCGCGACGCCGCCGATCCCCAGCACCTGGCCCGCGCGCACCTCGACCGAGATGTCGCGCAGCGGCATGCCGAATTCCTGCGGCGAGGGCGCGGACAACCCGTCGAGCGTCAGCAGCACCTCGCCGGGGCGGCCTGCCTCGCGCTCGGGGACATGCAGCGTGCCGCCCACCATCATCTCGGCCATCTCGCGGGCCGAGACCTCGCGCGGGGTGCAGGTGCCCACGACCTCGCCCAGGCGCAGGATCGTGGCGGTGTCGCAAAGCGCGCGGATCTCTTCCAGCTTGTGCGAGATGTAGAGGATGGCCGTACCCTCGGCCTTGAGCTTGCGCAGGGTCTCGAAGAGGATTTCGACCTCCTGCGGGGTCAGCACGCTGGTCGGCTCGTCCATGATCAGCAGCTTAGGGTCCTGCAGCAGGCAGCGGATGATCTCGACCCGCTGGCGTTCGCCCGCCGACAGGTCACCCACGATGCGCGTGGGGTCCAGCGGCAGGCCGTATTGATCCGAGACCTCGCGGATGCGCGCCGAGAGGTCGCGCAGCGGGGGCGGGGTCTCCATGCCCAGGGTCACGTTCTCGGCCACGGTCAGGGCATCGAAAAGCGAAAAATGCTGGAAGACCATGCCGATCCCGGCGGCGCGGGCGGCCTTGGGGTCGCCCGGCTCGAAGGGTTTGCCGTCCAGGTGCATGGCCCCGCTGTCGGGTTTGACCAGGCCGTAGATCGCCTTGACCAGCGTCGATTTTCCCGCGCCGTTCTCGCCGAGCAGGGCGTGAACCTCGCCCTGTTCGATCTCGAACGACACATCCTTGTTGGCGATGACGCCAGGATAGGCCTTTGTCAGCCCGGCCAATGCCAGAAGCGTTTCGGTCATCCTGTCCCGTCCCCCTGGGCTGTGGTCCGGCCCGCTGCCGACAATAGACCCGCCGCGGTGCTTACGGCAATGGCCTGCGGATGCTTGCCGAGGGCCGGGTCGCCGATGGGGCAGGCGATGCGCGAAATCTGTGCGTCGCTGTGGCCCAGCGCGGCAAGGCGTGAGCGGAACCGGGCCCATTTGGTCGCCGAGCCGATCAGACCGCAACTCGCAAACCCGTGGCGCAGAAGGGCATCGCAGAGCTTGAGGTCGAGGTCATGCGAATAGGTGACGATCAGGTGGTCGGCGCGCGCCGGGGCGTGGCGCACGAGTTGGGGCGGGTCGACGGCCACAACGGGCGTGACGCCCTCGGGCAGGGCATCGGGAAAGCGATCCTTGCCGACGTCGATCACGGTGGGCGCGACATCGGGAAGCGGCGCGAAGACACCCGCCAGCGCCCGGCCGACGTGGCCCGCCCCCCAGATCCAGAGCGGGCGGCCCGCGGACGCGGTCAGGCTGTCGGCCGTCTCGAAGTCAAGCACCACGGACCCACCGCAGCACTGACCCAGCGTCGGGCCAAGCGGCATCGTCTCGCGGTGGGTCTCGCGGTCTTCGCGGATCATCCGGCGCGCCGTGGCGATGGCCTGCCATTCCAGTGCGCCGCCGCCGATGGTGCCCTCGATATGATCCGGTCCGACCAGCATCTCGGTCCCCGCTTCCCGCGGGGTCGAGCCGGCGGTGGATGCAACCCGGACGCGGATCATCCGCGCGCCCTTGCGACCGCACGCAGCACTTCCTCGGCGGTGGCCGGGGCCTGCAGGTCGGGATAATTCGATCCGCAGGCGGCGCAGGCATTCGACAGGGCCAGATGCGCGGAGATGCCCAGCATGAAGGGCGGCTCGCCCACGGCCTTTGAGCGATAGATGGTCTCGGCGCGGTTCTCGCCCTCCCACAATGCCACGTTGAAGATGTCGGGCCGGTCGGAACAGGCCGGGATCTTGTAGGTGCTGGGCGCATGGGTGCGCAGGCGGCCGCGGTCGTCCCACCACAGTTCCTCGGTGGTCAGCCAGCCCGCGCCCTGGACATAGCCGCCCTCGATCTGGCCCATGTCCAGCGCCGGGTTCAGCGAGGCCCCCGCATCGTGCAGGATATCCGTGCGCAGGATGCGGTTTTCGCCGGTCAGCGTGTCGATCACCACTTCGGTGATGGCCGCGCCATAGGCGAAATAGAAGAACGGCCGTCCCTTGCCGGCCAGCCGGTCCCAGGCGACCTCGGGCGTCTTGTAGAACCCGGTGGCCGACAGGCTGACGCGGTTTTCATAGGCGATCTGGGCGGCGCGGGCGAAGGGCATGACCTCGCCGCCGACGCGCACCTCGCCCTCGGCAAAGACCACATCGGCGGGCTGCACCTGATGCAGTTCGGCCAGACATTCGGCGATGCGGTCGCGGATCGTGTCGCAGGCCGCCTTGACCGCCATCCCGTTCAGATCTGACCCCGACGAGGCCGCTGTGGCCGAGGTGTTGGGCACCTTGCCGGTATCCGTGGCCGTGATCTTGATGGCCTCGAGCGGCACACCGAAGCGGCTGGCCGCGACCTGCGCGACCTTCTGGAACAGGCCCTGGCCCATTTCCGTGCCGCCATGGTTCATGTGGACCGATCCATCCTGGTAGACATGCACCAGCGCGCCGGCCTGGTTGAGATGGGTCAGCGTGAAGGAAATGCCGAACTTGACCGGGCTGAAGGCGATGCCCTTTTTCAGGCGCGCGGTCCCGGCGTTCCACGCGGCCACCGCGGCCTTGCGGGCGGCGTAATCGGCACGATCCAGCAGGCTTTCGGTCATCTCGTGCAGGATGAAATCCGTGACCTCCATGTGATAGGGGGTCGTGTTGCTGTCCTCGGGCGGCTGCGCGGGCGAGAATTCCCCGCCGAAGCGCTTGGCGGCACCAAGCCCGGAACTGACCTGTGTCGCGCCGCGGCTGGCCACGTCGCCGCTATCCAGCTTGCTGCCGGGTGTGGGCGGGGTCGTGTCCGCCGTGGCGGGCGCGGCCAGGGGGGCCGCGCGGTAGTAGTTGCGCCGGCGCACCTCGACCGGGTCGAGGTTCAGGGTGTGCGCGAGGTGGTCCATCACCCGTTCGATCCCGACCATGCCCTGCGGGCCGCCGAAGCCGCGAAAGGCGGTGGCCGAGGCCATGTTGGTGCGCAAGCGATGCGAGGTGATCCGCGCATGGGGCAGCAGATAGGCATTGTCGGCGTGCAGCATGGCCCGGTCTGCGACGGGCAGTGACAGGTCCTGCGCCCAGCCGCAGCGGGTGTACTGGGTGAAATCCACGGCCAGGATGCGCCCCTCGGCGTCATGGCCCACGTCGTAGTCGATGCGGAAATCGTGGCGCTTGCCGGTGATGGTCATGTCGTCGTCGCGGTCATAGCGCATCCGGGCGGGCCGCCCCGTAGCCGCCGCCGCCACCGCACAGGCCACGGCCAGCGCGTTGCCCTGGCTTTCCTTGCCGCCGAAACCGCCGCCCATGCGGCGCGTCTCGACCCGAACGGCGTGCATGGGCACGGCCAGCGCATCGGCCACCTTGTGCTGGATCTCGGTCGGGTGCTGGGTCGAGGACTGCACGACCATGTCGCCGCCTTCCTGCGGCAGGGCCAGCGCCGCCTGACCTTCGAGGTAGAAATGCTCCTGCCCGCCCATCTCGATCCGGCCCGACAGCCGGTGCGGGGCCTGCGCCAGCGCCGCGTCCACGTCGCCCTTGGCATAGACGCGCGGGCCTTCCTCGAAGCGCGACCCCTTGGCCAGCGCGTCCGCGATGGTCAGGACGGGGGTCTCCTCGTCATAGCTGACCTCGCCCAGCCGGGCGGCCTTGCGCGCGGCAAGGTGGCTGTCGGCGACCACCAGGAACAGCGGCTGGCCATGATAGTGCACCGCACCGTCGCACAGCAGCGGTTCGTCGTGCAGGCTGGGCGAGACATCGTTGTCCCCGGGCAGGTCCTCGGCCGTGAGCACGGCGATGACGCCGGGCGCGTGTTTCACCTTGTCAAGGGTCATGGCAGTGACGTGCCCCCGGGCGATGGTGCTCAGCCCGAAGGCCAGATGTCCGGTGTTGGCGGGCACCGGGATGTCATCGACATAGCGCGCCTGGCCCGTGACATGCAGCGCGGCAGCGTCATGGGGGCTGGGTTTCTGCACGCTCATGGGCTGACCTCCAGAACATGGGTGGTCTGGCCCGACAGATCGTCGAAATACCGGCTCAGCAAGCCCTGCGCGACCTGCAGGCGATAATCGGACGAGGCGCGCATGTCGGTGAGCGGCTGGAAGTCCTGCGCCAACTCTGCGGCGGCGGTGGCGAGGGTCTCGGCCCGCCAGGGTCGGCCTGTCAGCGCCGCCTCGGTCGCGGGCGCCCGTTTCGGGATGCCGGCCATGCCGCCGAAGGCGATGCGCGCGTCGACGATTGTGCCGTCTTCGACCGTCAGGTTGAAACAGCCGCAAAGCGCCGAGATGTCCTGGTCGAAGCGTTTGGAAATCTTGTAGCAGCGCAGGGCGGAGGCCGATTTCGGCAGGCTCACAGCCTCGACGAATTCGCCGGGCTGGCGGTCCTGCTTGCCGTAGTCGAGGAAGAAATCCTCGATCGGCATGTCGCGGCGGGCGTCGCCGTGGCGCAGGTGCAGGGTTGCCCCCAGCGCGATCAGGGCCGGGGGGTTGTCGCCGATGGGCGAGCCGTTGGCGATGTTGCCGCCGATGGTCGCGGCGTTGCGCACTTGGTCCGATCCATAGCGGCGGATCAACTCGGCGTAGGAGGGGTGCAGGGGCCGCAGGGCTGCCAGCACATCCGTCATGGTCGCGGCGGCGCCGATGCGCAGCGTCTCGCCCTGATCCGTGATCTCTTTGAGATCGGCACAGCGGTTCAGGAAGGCGACAGAGGCAAGATCGCGCAGGTCCTTGGTGACCCACAGGCCCACGTCGGTGGCCCCGGCGATCAGCGTCGCCTCGGGGTTGGCGGCATACCACCGGGCCAGGGCCTCCGCGGTTTCGGGCAGGAATGGCACCTGGTCCCCGGTGGCTTGGGGCGCGGCCTCGGTCGGCCCGGCCCGGTCGGCGGACAGGTGCGGCGGCACCGGCGCCGCCTCGGCGGCCCGTGCCGCGCGGATGATCGGCGCGTAGCCGGTGCAGCGGCACAGGTTGCCGGCCAGCACATCGTCATGATCCCTGCGGCCCGTCGCATGGGCCGTCGCCATCGAGACCACGAAGCCCGGCGTGCAGAACCCGCATTGCGAGCCGTGCTGCGCCACCATCTCCTGTTGCACAGGGTGCAGGCTGCCACCGGGGGCGGCCAGCCCTTCGACCGTGCGCACGGACTTGCCCTGCAACTGGGGCAGGAACAGGATGCAGGCATTGAGCGCCCCGGGCCCGGCCGCGTCCGTCACCATGACGGTGCAGGCGCCGCAGTCGCCCTCGTTGCAGCCTTCCTTCGTGCCGGTCAGGCCGCGGCTTTCGCGCAGCCAGTCAAGAAGCGTCCGGGTGGCCGGGGCTTGCGTGTGCACGGTCTCTCCGTTGAGAAGAAACGTGATTGTCATCTGGTTGACCCGCCGCGATACCGTGGTGTTGTCGGGTTTGTCAGGCGCTCCGTCGATGCGGCGTAGACAGACGCCCCCTCCTGTAGGTTCAGCCATGAAAACCGCCAAGGCCCGGCTTTGACAAGCCTTTTCGGGGCCGAAAGGACTGTTCCGGGAAATTTGAAACTGTCTCATGCCCAAAAAGAAGGCGGCCGGGCCTCTGGCGCAGGCATCGGCACGCGCCTATCCTGACCATATGACCAGCCCCCGATTCATCCACCTGCGCACCCATACCGAATATTCGCTGCTGGAAGGCGCGGTGCCGGTGAAAAAGCTACCGGGCCTCGCCGCCGCCGCCGGAATGCCCGCCGTGGCCGTCACCGATACCGACAACATGTTCTGCGCGCTGGAGTTTTCCGAGACCGCCGCCAAGGCCGGCATCCAGCCCATCATCGGCTGCCAGGTGGACCTGCGCCATATCGATCCCGAGCCGGGCAAGCGCGCCGAGGCGCCCGCGCCGCTGGTTCTGCTGGCCCAGTCGGAACGGGGTTACGAGCATCTGATGAAGCTCAACACCTGCCTTTACCTGCGCGGCGACGGGGCGCTGGCCCATGTCACGCTGGAGGAACTGGCCCGACATTCCGAGGACGTGATCTGCCTGACGGGCGGGCCGGACGGGCCGGTGGGGCGGCTGTTGCGCGCAGGACAGCGCCCGGCGGCCGAGGCGCTGATGCAAAGGCTGGCGGCGATGTTCGGTGACAGGCTCTATGTGGAATTGCAGCGCCATCCGGGCGAGGGCGGCCTGCCCGAGGCCGAGCGGTTGACCGAGCGGGGCCATGTCGAGATGGCCTATGCCATGGGGCTGCCGCTGGTGGCCACCAATGATGTCTACTTTCCCAAGCCCGAGATCTACGAGGCCCATGATGCGCTGATCTGCATCGCGGAAGGCGCCTATGTGGACCAGAACGAGCCCCGCCGCCGCCTGACGCCGCAACATTATTTCAAGTCGCAGGACGAGATGGCGACGCTTTTCGCCGACCTGCCCGAGGCGCTGGAGAACACCGTCGAGATCGCGCGCCGCTGCGCCTTTCGCGCCTATACGCGCGACCCGATCCTGCCGCGCTTTGCCGACGACGAAGTGCAGGAGTTGCGCCACCAGGCCAACGCGGGGCTTCAGGCGCGGCTGGCGGTCATTCCGCACGCGGCCAGCGTCGAAGACTATCAGGCGCGGCTCGATTTCGAACTGGACATCATCGAGGGCATGGGCTTTCCCGGCTACTTTCTGATCGTGGCCGATTTCATCAAGTGGTCGAAAGAGCAGAACATCCCCGTCGGGCCGGGCCGGGGCTCGGGCGCGGGCAGCCTGGTGGCCTATGCCCTGACCATCACCGACCTGGACCCGCTGCGCTATTCGCTGCTGTTCGAACGGTTCCTGAACCCCGACCGCGTCTCGATGCCCGACTTCGACATCGACTTCTGCATGGACCGGCGCGAGGAAACCATTCGCTACGTCCAGGAGAAATACGGCCGCGACAAGGTCGGGCAGATCATCACTTTCGGCGCGCTGCTGTCCAAGGCCGCGGTGCGCGACGTGGGCCGGGTGCTGCAGATGCCCTACGGGCAGGTCGACAAGCTGTCCAAGATGATCCCGGTGGAAGGGGTAAAGCCGGTCAGCATCGAGAAGGCCCTAGCCGACGAGCCGCGCCTGCGCGAGGCCGCCAAGGAGGAAGAGGTCGTCGATCGGCTGCTGACCTATGGCCAGCAGGTCGAGGGGCTGCTGCGCAATGCCTCGACCCATGCCGCCGGGGTGGTGATCGGCGACCGCCCGCTGGACGAGCTGGTGCCGCTCTACCAGGATCCGCGCTCGGACATGCCCGCCACCCAGTTCAACATGAAATGGGTGGAACAGGCGGGTCTGGTGAAGTTCGACTTTCTGGGCCTCAAGACCCTGACGGTGATCCAGAACGCGGTGGACCTGATCCTGAAAACCGGCCGCCCGCTGCAAGTGGCCGCCGATGGCGCGCAACTGTACCAGCCCGAGCCGGGCACCGAGAACCAGATCAACGCCATCCCGCTGGAAGATGCGAAGTCCTACGCGCTTTACGCTGCGGCCAAGACCGTGGCCGTGTTCCAGGTGGAAAGCTCGGGCATGATGGATGCGCTGCGGCGCATGAAACCCGATTGCATCGAGGACATCATCGCGCTGGTCGCGCTCTACCGGCCCGGCCCGATGGAGAACATCCCCAAGTTCTGCGAGGTCAAGAACGGTCAGTCCGAGCGGGATTTCCTGCACCCCTCCATCGACCATATCCTCGACGAGACCCAGGGCATCATCGTTTACCAGGAACAGGTGATGCAGATCGCCCAGGAAATGGCGGGCTACAGCCTCGGCGGTGCCGACCTGCTGCGCCGCGCCATGGGCAAGAAAATTCAAGAGGCCATGGACGCCGAACGCCCCAAGTTCATCGCGGGGGCCAAGGCCAACGGCGTGGACGAGAAAAAGGCGGTCGAGGTCTGGAACCTGCTCGACAAGTTCGCCAACTACGGCTTCAACAAATCGCACGCGGCGGCCTATGCGGTGGTCAGCTACCAGACGGCCTGGCTCAAGGCGAACCACCCGGTGGAATTCATGGCCGGGGTCATGAACTGCGACATCCACCTGACCGACAAGCTGGGCGTCTATTTCCAGGAAGTGAAGAAGGGCCTCGGCCTGCCCTGGGCCGCGCCCTGCGTGAACCGCTCCGAGGCCATGTTCGACGTGCAGGACGGCACCCTGATCTACGGGCTGGGCGCGCTCAAGAACGTGGGCGTCGAGGCCATGAAGCTGATCGTCGCGGGGCGGCAGGAGGCTGGCCGCGACAAGCCCTTTGCCACGCTGTTCGATTTCGCCCGCCGGGTGGACCTCAAGCGCATCGGCAAGCGCCCGCTGGAGATGCTGGCCCGGTCCGGCGCCTTCGACGTGCTGGACCCGAACCGACGTCGGGTTTTCGAAAGCCTGGAGGCGCTGATGGGCTATTCCGCTGCCGTCCAGGATCAGAAATCGTCAAGCCAGGTCTCGCTTTTCGGCGAGGCGGGCGACGACCTGCCCGAGCCGCGCCTTTCGGGGGTGCAGGACTGGCTGCCCGCCGAACGGCTGGCCGAGGAATTCAAGGCCGTGGGCTTTTACCTGTCGGGCCATCCGCTGGACGACTACATGCCGGCCCTGCGCCGCCAGAAGGTCATGACCCTGGACGAGGTCACTGACCGGGCCGAGCGCAGCCCCCATGTGGCCCGGATGGCCGGCACCGTCTCGGGGCGGCAGGAACGCAAGTCGGCGCGCGGCAATCGCTTTGCCTTCGTGCAACTGTCGGACCCGACGGGCAGCTACGAGGTCACGATGTTCTCGGACACGCTGGAGGCGTCGCGCGATTTTCTCGAGACCGGCGCCCGGGTCGTCGTCACCGTCGAGGCCACGCTGGAGGCCGATCAGCTGAAACTTCTGGGCCGCAGCGTCGCGCCCATCGACACGGCGGTGGCCGATGCCGGGGCCTCGGGGCTGCGGGTTTTCCTGGCCGAGGATGAGCCGCTCTCGGCCATCGCCACGATCCTGGAGGACGCAAAGTCCAACGGGGGCCGGGGCGCGCGCGGGCCGATCACCTTCACGGTGGACACCCGCAGCGCGGCCGGCGAAGTCGACATCGACCTGCCTGGCGAGTTTCCCGTGACCCCGCAGATCAAGGGCGCCCTGCGTTCGCTGCCCGGCGTGATCGAGGTGCAAGAGGTTTGAGCGCTACCAGTGCGGCGGTTTCTGATCGGCCAGCGGCACGCCATCGCCGCTGTCATGGTCGCGCTGGGCCTCGCGCTCCATCAACATGGCGACGCGGCGGGTCAGCTTGTCGATCTCGCCCTCTTGCCGGGCGATGACGTCTGACAGGTCATCCACCGTGCGCAGCAGGTGGGCGACCTTCTCTTCAAGGGCGGTGCGGTCTTCCATCCTTGTGACATAGGCGTGAAACCACGCGCTTGCCAAGCCCCATCCGTTGCGCCCCGGCGCGGGCCGGGTTAAACGCGCGCCGAGACGTGATGCGCAAGGACCCCAGCATGGCCAAGCAGAAGAAACCCCCGCGCCCCAGGGCGGTGACGCCCAAGGGGTTCCGCGACTATTTCGGCGCCGAGGTCGAGGGCCGCGCCGAGATGCTGCGCCGGATCGCCGGGGTCTACCATCGCTACGGCTTCGAGGCGCTGGAAAGCGCGGCGGTCGAGACGGTGGAGGCGCTGGGCAAGTTCCTGCCGGATGTGGACCGCCCCAACGAGGGCGTCTTCGCCTGGCAAGAGGCCGAAGTGCCCGGCGGCGGGGGCGGCGACTGGCTGGCGCTGCGCTATGACCTGACGGCGCCCTTGGCCCGCGTCTATGCCCAGCACCGCAACGAGCTGCCGACGCCCTATCGCCGCTACGCCATGGGGCCGGTCTGGCGCAACGAAAAGCCGGGGCCGGGGCGGTTCCGGCAGTTCTATCAATGCGATGCGGATACGGTGGGCTCGGGCTCCGTCGCCGCCGACGTCGAAATCTGCGCCATGCTGGCCGACACGCTGGAGGCGGTGGGGATCGCGCGAGGGGATTACGTGGTGCGGGTGAACAACCGCAAGGTTCTGAACGGGGTGCTGGAGGCCATGGGCCTTGGCGACGACGCGGCCCGCAGCGCCGCAGCAATGCGCACCATAGACAAGTTCGACAAGGTCGGCGAGGCCGGGGTGCGGGAGCTTCTGGGCAAGGGACGGTTGGACGCCTCTGGGGCCTACATCGATGGGGTTGGGCTGAGCGATGAGCAGGCGGCACCTGTATTGGCCTTCCTGACCTCCAAGGGGTCGGACAATGCCGCCACGCTCGACAATTTGCGGTCTGCGGTCGGTGGGGCCCAGATAGGCAAGGCCGGTGTTGAGGAATTGTCGCAGATTGCCGACCTCCTTGCCGCCGCCGGCTACGGCCCCGACCGCATCGTCATCGATCCTTCCGTCGTGCGCGGCCTCGGCTACTACACCGGCCCGGTCTTCGAGGCCGAGCTGACCTTCGAGACTACCGACGAAAAGGGCCGCCCGCGCCAGTTCGGCAGCGTGGCCGGTGGCGGGCGCTATGATGATCTGGTCAAGCGCTTCACCGGGCAGGAAGTGCCCGCCACGGGCGTCTCCATCGGGGTGGATCGGCTGCTGGCCGCGCTGCACGCCAAGGGACAGATGCAGGGCGACAGTCACGGCCCCGTCGTCGTCACCGTCATGGACCGCGACCGCATGGCCGATTACCAGGCCATGGCGGGCGAGTTGCGGCGGGCGGGCATCCGGGCCGAGGTCTACCTCGGCAACCCGAAAAGCTTCGGCAATCAGCTCAAGTACGCGGACAAGCGCCAGTCTCCTGTCGCCATCATCGAGGGCGCGGACGAAAAGGCCAATGGCATCGTCCAGATCAAGGACCTGGTGCTGGGGGCCAAGATCGCCGAGACGGCCAGCGTCGAGGAATGGAAAGACCGGCCCAGCCAGGTCGCGGTGCCGCGCGATCAGATGGTTGCGAAAGTGCAAGACATCCTGACGGGGCACGGCCAGTGACACGCTCTGCCTATCGTGCCGAGGGCCGCGTGATCGGCGAGCGCTGCCTTGCCGCCCTGCGCGCCGCGGGCGCCGCGCCCGTGGACGCCGATATCCTGCAACCGGCCAGCGTACTGCTGGACCTCTACGGCGAGGATATCCGTAGCCGCGCCTATGTCACCGCCGACCCGCTGCGCGGCGAGTTGATGCTGCGCCCGGATTTCACCGTGCCCATCGTGCGCCGCCACATGGAAAACGGGGCCGAGCCCGCGCGCTATACCTACCTCGGTGCGGTCTTCCGCCAGCAGGAGGTCGACGAGGCCCGCGCGACCGAGTCCCTGCAGGTGGGTTACGAGCTGTTCGACCGCGACGCGACGCGCGCCGATGCCGAGGTCTTTGCGACCATCGCGGGGCTTTTGGCCGATGCGCCCCTGCGCGCGGCCACCGGTGACATCGGCATCCTGCGGGCCGCCGTGCTGGGGCTGAACACGACCGACCGGCGCAAGGCGGCGCTGCTGCGGCACCTCTGGCGGCCGCGCCGGTTCCGGCAGTTGCTGGATCGGTTCGGCGGCCGCACCCCGGTGCCGCCCGCCCGCGCCGCGCTGCTGGCACAGGCCGATCCCATGGCCGACCTGCCCCCCGTCATGGGGCTGCGCAGCGCCGAGGAGATCGCCTTTCGCGTCGAAGCCCTCAGGCAAGACGCCTCCGCCGACCCGATTTCTGCCACCGAACTCGAACTGATCGACGCGCTTCTGGCCCTTTCCGAGACCTGCCCCAACGTGCTGGTCGCCCTGCGCGACCTCTCGGTGGACATGCCTGCCATTGGCACGGCGGTTGACGGGCTTTCGGCGCGCCTGGATGCGCTGGCCGCGCGCGGCGTGGACGTCGCCGCCCTGCCCTTCGAGGGCAGCTACGGCCGCACCTCGATGGAATATTACGACGGCTTCGTCTTCGGCTTTTACGCCGAAAGCCGCCCCGACCTGCCACCCATTGCCACGGGCGGGCGCTATGACGCGCTGACGGCTGTCCTGGGTGGCGGCGCGGGGGTTCCGGCCGTGGGTGGCGTGATCCGCCCCGAACTGCTGGCCGAACTGGAGGCGGAGGCATGACGCTGAAACTGGGCGTGCCGTCCAAGGGGCGGCTGATGGAAAAGACCTTCGACTGGTTCGCCGACCGTGGCGTGATCCTGCGCAAGTCGGGGGATGACCGCGAATACGCCGGGTCGGTCGAGGGGATCACGGGTATCGAACTGGTGCTGCTCTCGGCAGGCGAGATCCCGCGCGACCTGGCCGCGGGCCGGGTTCACCTCGGGGTGACCGGCTCGGACCTTGTGCGCGAGAAGCTGGCGGGCTGGGACGGGCGCGTGCGGGAACTGGCGCAGATGGGCTTTGGCGGGGCGGACCTCGTGATCGCCGTGCCGCAGGCCTGGATCGACGTGGACAGGCTCGATGACCTGGACGCGGTGGCGGCGGCCTTTCGCGCCGCCCATGGCCAAAGGCTGCGCATCGCCACCAAGTATCACCGGCTGGTGCGCGAGTTCCTGCGCCAGCATGGCGTGGCCGACTATCAGCTGGTCGACAGCCAGGGCGCGACCGAGGGGACGATCCGCAACGAGACCGCCGAGGCCATCGCCGACATCACCTCGACCGGGGAAACCCTGCGCGCGAACGGTTTGAAGATCCTGTCGGACGGGCTGATCCATTCCAGCCAGGCGACGCTTTTCCGGGGCCGCCGCCGGGGCTGGACCGAGGACCAGCGTGCCACGCTGAAGGCACTGGAGGCGCGGCTGGGGCTTTAGCGTGGCAGGATTTTCCGGAAAACTCTGATCCCCGCTCAGAACACTCCGATTTCCGCCAGTGCGGCGCTCAGGTCCGGGGGCAGGTCGTCTTCCTCGGCGCGGCCCTCGGGCAGGTCGCGCGGGGCATCCTCGGGCTTGAGGTAGCGCCAGCCCTGAAAGGGGCGTTTCGGGGCCGGGGCGACGCGGATGATCTCGGGGTCCAGCACGACGGCGCAGCGGCGGATGCCGTCGCCGCCCTCGACCGCGTCCAGCCGCAGGATGCGCTGACGGCACTGGATCACCCGCTTGACCACCCAGTAGATCGACCCGCCCTGCAACAGCTCGGCCTCGCGCTTGGGCCACATGCGGGTGATGTGGCGCGGATAGCCGTCTGCCGTCTGCGCGCGCTTTTGGGATTGCCAGCGTGCCATGCTTTCGACAGTTTCGCTGCCCACCGAGAGTTTTTGCAGATGCAGTTTTGCCGTCATGGACGCCACCCCAGATGTTCGCTTGATGTTCACATAGCGCGCTATATTTGGTAGTGTAGTGTGCAGTGCCCGATTCTGCCACCCGCTGCCCATCGCCACCTTCTGGAGGGACCATGACCCGTTTCGCCGCGCCCATCGCCGAACAGATCTGGGATATGAAATATCGCCTGAAAGAGGCTGACGGCTCTCCCATCGACGCCACGGTCGAGGACAGCTGGGACCGGATCGCGCGGGCGCTCGCCGCGGTCGAGGACACTCCGGCAGAGTGGGAGCCGAAATTCCGCGCGGCGCTGGACGATTTCCGGTTCCTGCCCGCGGGGCGGATCACGGCCGGGGCGGGCACGGATCGCAGCGTCACCATGTTCAACTGCTTCGTCATGGGCACGATCCCCGATACCATGGCCGGTATCTTCGACAGCCTGAAAGAGGCCGCCCTGACCATGCAGCAGGGCGGCGGGATCGGCTATGATTTCAGCACGATCCGCCCGCGCGGCACGGTGGTCAAGGGCGTGGCCGCCGATGCCTCGGGCCCGTTGTCCTTCATGGATGTCTGGGATGCGATGTGCCGCACCATCATGTCCGCGGGCAGCCGCCGGGGCGCCATGATGGCGACCATGCGCTGCGATCACCCGGATATCGAGGATTTCATCACCGCCAAGTCCGACGCCGCCCGGCTGCGCATGTTCAACATGTCCGTGCTGGTGACCGATGCCTTCATGGAGGCGGTCAAGGCGGGCCAGGCCTGGGACCTGCTCTGGGACGGCGCGGTGGTGCGCACCGTCAAGGCGCGTGAGCTTTGGGACAAGATCATGCAGTCGACCTATGACCAGGCCGAACCGGGCGTGATCTTCATCGACCGCATCAACCAGATGAACAATCTCAATTACTGCGAGACCATCGCGGCCACCAATCCCTGCGGTGAGCAGCCCCTGCCGCCCTATGGGGCCTGCCTGCTCGGCTCGATCAACCTGGCACGGCTGGTGACGGGGGCCTTCGAGGACGGTGCGGGCATAGACGACGACGAGCTGGGCGACCTGGTCGCCACCGCCGTGCGGATGATGGACAATGTCGTCGATGCCAGCCGCTTCCCGCTGGAGGCCCAGGCGCAGGAGGCCCACGGCAAGCGCAGGATTGGGCTGGGGGTCACGGGGTTGGCCGATGCGCTGCTGATGTGCGGGCTGCGCTATGGCTCGGACGCGGCGGCGCGTCAGACCAAACGCTGGTTGCATGCCATCGCCCGGGCCGCCTACCGCGCCTCGGTGCAATTGGCCAAGGAAAAGGGCGCCTTCCCGCTGTTCGAGGCCGAAGGGTACCTGGCCAGCGGCGCCATGCAGCAGATGGACGCGGATCTGCGCGACGAGATCGCCGAACACGGCATCCGTAACGCGCTGCTCACCTCGGTCGCGCCCACGGGCACGATCAGCCTCTATGCCGGGAATGTGTCAAGCGGGATCGAGCCGGTCTTCGCCTACAGCTATACCCGCAAGGTGCTGCAGAAGGATGGCAGCCGCACCGAGGAGGAGGTCGTCGATTACGCCGTCCAGATGTATCGTGAGAAGTTCGGCGAAGACGCCGCGCTGCCCGATCATTTCGTCAATGCCCAGACCCTTGCGCCGATGGACCATGTGCGCATGCAGGCGGCGGCGCAGAAATGGGTGGACAGTTCCATCTCCAAGACGATCAACGTGCCCGAGGATATCTCTTTCGAGGCCTTCAAGGGTGTCTACATACAAGCCTGGGATACCGGCTGCAAGGGGTGCACGACCTACCGGCCCAACGAGGTGACCGGGTCCGTCTTGTCCGTGGACGAGGACAAGAAGACCGCGGACAAGTCCGAGGTGCTGGCCGATGCGAATGCCGGTGACGTGATCCACATGACCGAGCCGCTGGACCGGCCGCAGGAGCTTGAAGGCGCGACCTACAAGCTGAAATGGCCCGACAGCGAACATGCGATCTACATCACAATCAACGACATCCACCACAACGGGCAGCTGCGGCCCTTCGAGGTCTTCATCAACTCCAAGAACATGGAGCATTTCGCCTGGACGGTCGCGCTGACCCGGATGATCTCGGCGGTGTTCCGGCGCGGCGGCGACGTGTCTTTCGTTGTCGAGGAATTGAAAGCCGTCTTCGATCCGCGCGGCGGCGCCTGGATGCGCGGCCGCTATGTGCCCTCGATCCTGGCCGCCATCGGCGGAGTGATCGAAAAGCACATGATCTCGATCGGCTTCCTGGCGGGCGAAGGTCTGGGATTGAAGACAGATCCCCGGGCCGAGGTCGTCCCCATGAAGCCCAAGACGACCTGTTCGTCCTGCGGCAGCTACGACATGCGCATGATCGAAGGCTGCATGACCTGCGCCGCCTGTGGCTATTCTCGCTGCGGGTAGTGTGGGTGTCTTTGCAACACCGAGAGAAACCATAATAGTGCGCAGACGAAACCGTAAGTCTGCGCAGGGGGTGTCAAGGGGTTTTTGGATAAGCTTGGCTCGACCGCATGCTCTGCTTTGTTAGATTCAACTATCGGAACTGGGCCTGTGCCGGAGCAGACTGGGGGCCATGCCGTTGAAAAGACCGGGACCTTCTCGTCACAATTTCTCAGGGGCGCAGGAAGCTGACCATGACGCCGCCCGCAATACAGATAGAATGGGGCTGATAGGCATTATTTGTTGGGGCCGTCACGAACGTCGCCTATGCGCAGGTAGCGCCCTTTGCAAAGTCGAGGGTTTGCTTAAGTGGATTTTAAATATCTCGCTTCCTTTGAGATGCTTAGCCATTGCTGTGCTCCGCTTAATGGACATCGAGCTCCCTGTTCTTGTCCCCGTTTCGGAACCAAAACACTTAGGGAATCTCTGAAAACCTTACGAGACCCTACTCCTTTTTCGGGTTTCAATTTATGCTTTTTGCTTATGGTATAGAGGCTTATAATATTCAGCGATGGAAAACGAAAGCGATGCCGAAACTGGTAACCCGGACAGCGAAGTCTCGTTGACAAAGATCACGGGTCGGGAAAAAAGCCTTGTTCCGGTTTCGCCGGCTGTGCCGGCTCGTGATGCCGGGAGGCGGTCGAAACGCATCGCTGGACTGCTGGCCATTGCCGCAAGCCTGATCGCGGCAGGCGTGCTTTGGCTCGCCCTTGGTAGCGGGCTCGGCCCGCCGTCGGTACCAATACAAACACTCGTGGCCGGGCCCGTCACCCGCGTTGTTGCGGTGACTGGGCGCACCGCCGCCGAGACCCAGGTCAACATCACAGCTGCGGTCAGCGCGCGGGTGGAGGCGGTACCGGTCGCCGAGGGGGATCAGGTGGCCGCAGACGATCTGCTTGTGACGCTTGACGACAGCCGCCAGCGGCTTGTGGTGCGCCAAGCGCTGTCCTCGCTTGATGCCGCGATTCTGACAAGGCAGGCAGCGCGGGCGGATGCGGACCGCGCAGCAGCCCTCGGTGCGAGCATCCCCGCCACGGAACGCGAGGACGCCGACCGGGCACTGCAGCGCGCCGAAAACGAGGTCGAGCGGCTGACCGCGGCATTGGAGCAGGCACAAATCCGCTTGCCTGATTTTCGGATCACAGCGCCTTTTGCGGGAACGATCCTGACCCGGTCGGTAGATGCCGGCGATATGGTCACCCCTGCAAAGGTGTTGATGCGTCTCGCCGATCTGGACCCTATTCATGTGGAGGTCGAGGTCGATGAGACCTACGCCGCCGTACTGCGCACCGGGCAGAGCGTGGATCTGCAACTGACCGGGCGCGAGGATATCCTTGCCGGGCAGGTCGCGTTTATCGCAGACGAGGTTGATCCTGTCACCGGCAGCGTGCGCCTGAAAGTCGAGTTTGACATGCCGCCTGAGGCTCCGACCGGATTGACCACTGTTGCGAATATCCGGGTGGCGCGCGTTACCGACGCGATTACGGTCCCTCGGACAGCGCTGCTGGAGGATGCAAAAAATGGCCCGGCGGTGTTTGTACTGCGAAACAGGCGCGCGGTCAGAACACCCATTGAGATCATTGACTGGCCCGAAGACCGCGTACAGGTGACAGAGGGCCTTGCCGAAGGCGCAACGATCATCCTGGCACCTGAGGGCATTTCAGATGGCGATCGCGTGACCCCACCAGGCGACGGGACAGGCCGATAAATGCCCTACGCATTCAAGATTGCACTGCGGCATCTGACGGCCAATATCAGCCAGACGGCATTGCTGGCGTCCGGTGTCGCCATGGCGGTGTTCATTTTCATCTTCATGAGCGCGCTGATTGGCGGGCTGGCAGACCTGCTGGTCAACCGGACGCTTGGAAACCTCGCCCATGTGACCGTCGAGGCCGCCGAGGCCGACCTGCCCCTGCTTGTCCCGGATGAGGACATCACTGCTCTGATCGCGCGACAGCCCTCCACCCGCCGCGAGACCGGGATCCTCGACGCTGGCGCGTTTCGTGAGGTGATCGGGACGCTTCCCGGCGTATCTGATGCTACATTGCAAGTGGACGGCGGTGGAGTGCTTATCCGGGGTGAGAGGGTTCAGCGCGTCTCAGTCACCGGGTTGGAACCTGACCGACTGAACTCGATCATCCGGTTTGACCGTGCCATGGAGGCCGGCACGGCACGTCTGACCGGCGACACCCTGATGATTGGGGCGACACTGGCTGACGATATGGGCCTGTCGGTGGGGCGAACCGTCGTGCTTCGGGGCGACACCGGGAACAGCGTTACTCTGACGGTCGGCGGCGTGTTCCGGATCGGAGCAGGCCAGATCGACGGGGCTTCGGCCTTCATCGACGTCAGGACCGCCCGCGCGCTCTACGAGAGCCCGAACGCGGTCTCGCGCATCGCGATTCGGCTGGAGGATTTCAATACGGCAGAGCGCACCGCAGCGCGCATCGAGACCACGACCGGGCTGAATGCGACCCCTTGGACCGAGACCTCGGAGCAACTGTACGTCGTCAGATAATTTGGGACGCTTGATCGGCTTTCGGATTGGAGGCTCTGGCTCACCGTGGGTTGATCTTATGCGGTTTCAGTTTCGTGGCGCA